>CALAEU010000072.1 GCA_937891215.1 uncultured Clostridia bacterium | reverse complement strand
AAAGGTGCGTGAAATCGGACATTTAAGGCATATTTGGTTCGAATACACTCACTCTGAGGTGCATAAAAATGCTTGAAGATTTAAAACAAAAAGTTTATGAAGCAAATATGCTTTTACCAAAATATAATTTAGTTACATTTACCTGGGGTAATGTTTCTGCTATTGACAGAGAAAAAAATCTTGTTGTTATTAAACCATCTGGTGTTGAGTATGATACAATGACTGCGGAAGATATGGTAGTTGTTGATTTAGAAACTGGTGAAGTTGTTGAGGGAGATAAGAACCCATCAAGCGATACACCAACACATTTAGTGCTTTACAGAAGTTTTAAAAACATTGGTGGTATTGTTCACACACACTCGAGAGTGGCAACCTCTTTTGCTCAGGCAGGTAAGGGGGTTGTGCCACTTGGTACAACCCATTCTGATTATTTCTACGGTGAAATTCCTTGCACAAGAGAAATGACAGGTGCAGAAATAAAAGGCGAGTATGAAGCAGAAACCGGTAATGTAATTGTTGAAACATTCAATAACAGAGAATTAAACCCTGACGATATTCCAGGTGTACTCGTTAAAAATCATGGTCCGTTCTCATGGGGGACAGATTGTTTTAACGCTGTACATAACGCAGTTGTTTTAGAAGAAGTAGCAAATATGAATTTTAATACACTTCTTATTAACCCTGATGTTGCAAGAATAAGTCAGAATTTACTCAATAAGCATTATTTAAGAAAGCACGGTGCTAATGCGTATTATGGACAATCAGGGACTAGGGGCTAGGGAGCAGAAATCAGATTTTAGAAAATTTAATCAAATAAAAACAGGAAACAGAGGTGATTGCCCCTGTTTCCTGTTTTCTAGTCACTAGTCCCTGAATCAAAGACTATTCAAAATCTTAAGAACTGTAAGAAGTTCATCACTCTTAACTTTCTCAACTTCCTTATCATTCATTACACAATCAAGAAAGTATTTGATTTCGTTTGCATACGCGTCACTCTTTGGTAAGTTGATATCACCAGTATCGCCCTCAGCATCTTCTGAAAGGTCTATTTTACCATCTCTTAAATAAATCTGCATTTTACCATTTTCATTTGAAACTAAAGCGTTTTCAAATTGGAAGCGGAATTCTGCAGTGAAAGGGTAGCTTGTTGCGTACCATGATGCTTCTGAGTTGATTGAGAAATCACCAAAATCATAAGTAACACTTATAAAATCCTGGTCAGGTCTTTTTGAACGGTATTGGTGAGCAACCTTTTTAGGTGCACCAAAAGCGTAAACCATAAAGTCAAGGTCGTGAATGTGTAAGTCGAATGGTGTTAAACCGCTTCTCTTTTCATCCATCATCCAACCATCCCAACTCCACTTAGGGTAGCAACCAAGTCTGGTCATTGTACCAGAAAGAAGTTTACCATATTTTTCCGTGTCAAAAATCTCTTTTAATAATTCATATTCAGGCCAGAATCTTAAAACCTGAGCAATCATAAATTTGACATTATTTTTTTTAGCAGTTGAGTAAACTCTTTCAATATCTTCTTCTTTTAATGAAATAGGTTTCTCGCAAATAACATTTATACCTTTTTCCATCGCCATAATTGCATAATCTGCGTGAAGGTAAGTGGGGAGACATATATCAAGAATATCAAGTTCTTCTCTTTCAAGCATTTCTTTAAAATCATTATAGTGACGCTTTTTCGGGTATTGGTCAAGCCTCTCTTGACGAATATCGCAAAGAGCGACTAACTCTACTTCTTTGATTTCTTCCCATGCAGGAATGTGAGCACCGCTTATGCCACCAACACCTACAACACCAACTTTTAACATAATAAACACTCCATTAAAATTGGTACAATCATTAACACGATTGTACCAATTGTTTTTTGTTTTATAAATTATCTTGCATCAATTTCTGATTTAAGTTCTTCAAGACCATCCATAAGTGCAGAAGCAACGTACTGACCAAGAGAGATAAGTTCGTGGTAGTGATTTGCAGGGTCACCCATTGTGTAGTCGTTATCAGGAACAACATAACCAATAGCATCGTTCATAAGACCAAAGCACATTGTGCCGCTACCGAAGATGTCGCAAACAAGACTGTGTGTGAAAGGTTCACCTGTAACACCCATTTCTACTGATGAACCACCAACAATAAGGTCTTGACAGATTTCACCAGGAAGCATAACTGCTTTGAACTTGCTACCAAATTCGATATAACCGACTTCAGTAAATGTAGTGTAAATCTTTTTGCCGTTTACGTCTTTGCTTTCGAATACATCGTAGTTTGCCATATTAAGTTTACCAATAGCCTGAATAAGGTCATTTGAAACTTTAACTTCAACTCTCTTAATAGCTAAGTTGAGGTATGGCTCAACAACTGTTTCTTTGACTGGTTGCCAGCTGTTTATTGCGGTGATTTTATCATATTGTTCACCATTTTCATCAACAGCAGTTGTATAAATATATTTTTTGTACCAGAGAGTATAATCAGTTCTTTTGCCACCAACTTCACCAATGTCATATTTTGCAATTTCATCTGCACAGTTGAGAAGTGGGTCAGCTTTAATTTCTTCTTCAGTTAATGTTAAAGCGAGAGCAAGCCTTGCTATTTCGTGGCCATATCTCATTGATTCGTGATATCTCTTAGGAGTATCAACACCGTCGCCAGTAATACCACGGCTCATATAAATACCAGCAATAGCACCGTTAAAAAACATAAAGTTATAACCTGCTTTGTTGAGTAATTCGCCACAATAGTAAACATAGTCACCAGAAATTTCTCTACCAGAGTTTGAAGATGTAGGAAGACCAGCAACGTCTGGGTGAGCGGCAATGTTAATAATCATTGTAGGACGGAAGTTTTTGTCGTCTGGAGTAAATACAAATCTGTTGAGTTGTGACATTATTGTATCAGAAGTAGGTCTGTTTTTGTTGTTGAAATACTCTTCACCAATATCTTTCTTAGCGAATGTAAGAGTACCAGGCTTCATATCATTGTAAGCAGCTTTTAAAGCGGCTGCAACTTTTTCTTTAAGGAAAGCCATATATTTTGGATTAGTACCTTGTTGTAATTCTTCACCATTCTGAGTACCACTGTTGATACCATTTGTAAGAAGTTTTACAAGGTTGTTAGTCCAGAGACCTTCTGTGTCAAGACAACTGTGACAGTGTGTAGAAGCAATATTGATTGAAACAATATTATTTTCTGCTGCGAAATCTTTAAGTAAAGCACGAATATCACGGATATCACCATTTGTAATACCGATACAGTCGATAGTACCAAAGAGAACTGTTTCGCCTGTAACACCATCTTTAAGAGCGATACATCTTACCATCATGTCGTCAATGACGCCTTCAACAACATTTGAAAATGCGTTTTCAGGAGCTATGTAACCACCGATGTAATATTCGCCGTTTGTAACATCATCGGGAATAAGACTTGCATTTGCGTAACCTAAATGCCATTGAGCATTTGCATCAGGTGTTGTGTTGAATCTGCCAGTAGTACCAGCATAGAATTCTTCAACATCAGTATTACCATCTTCTTTCTGAGTGAAACCAGGTCCGTTAGGGAAGAGGTTTGCAAACCAGTCAAACACAATTCTTAAAAGTGTGTCGAGAAAACTTGTTAAAATATTTCCTCCGCCAGCATCAAGAGTCATTGGAGCTGCAATGGAAACTGCACTTGCAGTAACTGCACCGAAACTTGAAAAAACAAGTGTAAGAGCAAGAACAAGAGCAAGTACTTTTGTCATTTTGCTTTTTTTCATAAGAGATATCTCCTTCGTTTTAGATGTGATTGTGAAACAATATATAGTTACACAATCTTACCATTGTATTATACAAATTTTTACACTTTCTTTCAATGTTTATTATTGCTAAATTATGAGAAATTCTTTGGGTATTTTATACAAAAATAATAACATACACATAATCGTAAACTTTCTGTTGACAATTCGGGAAAAATTGTGTAAAATAAATTGAATTATATTGTGTATCCTACAGGTGATTGTGTTATGTTTTACGTTCACTTTGCCTTAGTGAAAGGGGTTAGGCTTTTATGAAAAAAGACAAAATAAAAAAGGAAAAAGCACCTAAAGTAAAAAAAGAAAAAAAGGTGAAAGAACAGAAAGTTCAGACACCTGAAGAAAAGGCTGCTTTTGAAGCAGCGGTGAAAGGTTTTACTTCATCGGGTGTTTTTAAAGCACTTGTTGTTTTATTTGTTTGCAGTCTTGTGTTCACAATGTTCTCTTCAAGCATTTTAAGACTTACTGCTATTCCTGGTGCGTTAAGGTCAAGAGCGGCAGCAATTTCTGCAAATCTTAATTCTCAGAACAATAATGGTAATAACGGTAACAATAATTTACAGGATGTGATTCAGCAGATTATCCAACCAGATACAACATCTGCAAGTATTGATGTTCAAGGTACTACAGCGGCACCTACAACTCAGGCACCGACAACTCAGGCACCGACAACAAAAGTTCCTGATACAACAACTACTACAAAGGCTCCTGATACAACAGTGTCTTCAGGCGAAGCAAATACAACTACAACAACAAAACCTACAACAACAGAACCTTTAACAGATTCTCCTGCAATGATTAAAGAGAAAAAGGCTGTTCTTAATACATACAAAAAAGTTGTAAATACTGCAAATTCAATTAAACCTGGTTTTACAAAAGTTCAGTACAGAACTATGGAAAAAGATGACAGTGCAAAACTTGTTTTAGGTAGTGTTGAAAAGAATTATCCTGGTTATTTCATCAGTCAGGGCGATGCTGAAGCAGCTCCTATTGTTTCTGCTAAATTTTCAGATATGTCACTTTTCTTAATTGAAAATGGCGATTATGCTTGTCTTCTTTCTGATAAATATGCTTCAGAAGCAATAAGAAGAGTAGAAAAAACAGCGCAATCTGATGGTTCAACAAAAATCACAATTGTTCTTCGTAATGAAGAAAATCCTGCAGTTACACCTGCGGACCAGAAAAATCCAGAAAGTTACACAAGTTCAATGTTCCCGGTTGTTGATAAAGAAAGCATCAAAGAAAAACTTGTTGCTCGTCAGGGTATACTTACATCTATTACTGATGTAAATCTCTTATATCACGATTGTACTTTAGAAATTACTTATATGCCAAAAACTGGTAAGGTAGTTTCAGTTACACAAACAGTTCAGTATGATTGTGTTGTTACTTACGACTTAGCAGTTCTTGGTTTTGCTATAATGCCAGGTCAGACTGCCACAGGTACAGTAACAGATACTGCAGTTTATACAGATTTCGTTTATTAAGATTTAACTTGAGCAAGGTGAAAGCCTTGCTCATTTTTTATGTATTTTTATGCAAAAATAAATCACAAAATATTGATAAAAGTATTTTAATATGGTATAATACAACATTAGAAAAAATAAATGAGGTGTGGTTATGACAAGACACGAGGCAAGAGAACAGGCGTTTGCGGTTGTTTTTGAAAAAAGTTTCAATGAAAGTGCAAGCTTTCAGGAAATTATTGATGGTGCACAAGAATGTGAATTAGTTAAAATCAATGGTTTTGCTGGTTCGCTTTTAAATATTGTTGAAGAAAACCTTGTGAAAATTGATGAAACAATCGTGGAAAGTCTTGTTAACTGGAGTTTACAAAGACTTCCAAAAGTTTCACTTGCAGTTTTGCGTCTTGCAGTTGCAGAAATTCTTTTTAATGAAGATGTTCCTGTAAGTGTAAGTGTTAATGAAGCGGTTGAAATTGCAAAAACATTCGGTAGTGAAGAAGATGCTTCGTACATAAACGGCGTTTTATCAACAATTGTTAAAAAAATAAAATAATGAGTTTGTTTTTAGGTATTGATACAAGTAACTACACAACATCGATTGCTTTGTGTGATGAGTGTGGTCGCGTTTTACAGAAAAAACGCCTTTTACCAGTTAAAAATGGTGAAAGAGGTTTAAGGCAGAGCGATGCGGTATTTCATCACACAAAAGCATACCCTGAACTTTTAGAAAAACTAAAAGATTGTGGTATTGAGCAAGATATAGGGTATGTTGTAAGTTATTTAACAAGTGAATTTGAAACTGCAATGAAATATATTGAAGAAGGAAAAATTACTAACTTATTGATTGTAGCAAAAAAAATTGTTGATAAAGATTTAAAAGGAAAAGATTCATATGTTGAATACTATCGTAATAGACTACTATTTATTGATGAAAAAGAAAAAAAATATCATAGGTTCTTTTTAGATATTTTAATATTAATATATCAAGAACTTTTAAAAAAAGAAAATGGCAAATATTTTAGTGATATTATAAAAGATTTAAATAATAATATCACAACAGAAGAAATTATTAGAAAATTAGAACTACTTAATATATATCAAGAAAGGTTTAATTATCATATAAATCTTGATTTACAGTATACTAGTTTATTTTCTAAATTGTAGGAGGCAATGTTATGAAAACTGTAGTAGGAATACAGTTTAAAGGCGGAGGTAGAGTTTATTATTTTGATCCACTTGATTTTAAATTTGCAAGAGGAGATTATGCAATTGTTGAAACTGTAAGAGGATTAGAACTTGGATTTGTTTCAATCGGTAATCGCGAAGTTGAAGATGATTATTTAGAACATGAATTAAAACCAGTAATTAGACGCGCAACTGAACGCGATTTAAAACAAGAAGCAAAAAATAATGAACTTGCACCAAAAAATTTTGAAATATTCAAAAAATATGTTAAAGAATTTGATCTTAATATGAAACCTCTTTATTGTGAATATACAATAGATGGGTCTAAAATTATTTTCTATTATTGTTCAGAAGATAGAGTTGACTTTAGAGAACTTGTTAAAGTCTTAGCTAGTGAATTTCATGTAAGAATTGAACTTAGACAAGTTGGTTCAAGAGATGGAGCTAAAGTGTTTGGCGGTATTGGTCCTTGTGGTTTAGTTGTTTGTTGTAAAACGTTTATAACAGAATTTGATAATGTTTCTGTTAAGATGGCTAAAAACCAAAACTTATCTTTAAATCCTGTTAAGATAAGTGGAAATTGTGGAAAACTTCTTTGTTGTATAAATTATGAAAATGAATTATACAAGGAGTTAAGAAAATATGCTCCTGATATTGGAGATATTGTTAAAACAGAAGAAGGTCCTGCAAAAGTGTTATCTTGCGATGTGCTTAATCGTAATTTAAAGGTCAAGTATATTGATGAAG
>CALAEU010000071.1 GCA_937891215.1 uncultured Clostridia bacterium | reverse complement strand
AATAATCTTCCTTATTTATCGGAAGAAATATTATTTTTCTTAACACTACTTCTTAAACATTCATATTTCTCGTAATATATCCTATAAGCTCTGTCAAATAATTCATACACGGATGCTTCTTGTCTAGTAACATTCCATGGTTTTGTTTCCCCCATGTAATGAATAATTGCAGCACTCTCATACATCTGCTCAGATATATTTTGATATTTATCATAAAAATCAGGTTTTGTAATTTGTTCCTTTATTACATCATAGGATGCAAATCTCACTTTTCCTTCTTTCAAACTATCTTTAGACAAATAATACCATGCCGGCGGACAATTGTACTCATCCCACCCCACATATAATACTTTATCATAATATAATTCATTCATGGCATCTTGCTCATTATATAGGTATTGTTTATATTTTTGATAAATCATCTGAAGCAATTTATTTACAGCATTATCTTTTCTTAAATACTCCACATTCAAGAGCAATACTCCTGTATTAAAATAAGTATACTCTGCAGGAATCCCTAGCCTTTCCATATTTTCAGCATGAAATCCATTTATAATCCCAAAAATATCCTCACAAGCTACAAATGGATGGCCTGTTATTTCTGTATGATACAAATTCCATAAAGAACCTTTTACTACCATATCTACATCTAAATATAAAATACGTTTTACTTCTTCTGGCAACAGTTCGATTCCAAGAACACGGTAATATGCCTCAATATTAATGCCACTATTAGATGTAACACGACCTTTAAATTCTGCCCCTACATAAAGTGGATAGATTCTTTTTCCCGGAACAGACTCCACAAATCGTACAAGCTCTTCTAATTCCTTATCCGGTAAATCTTCATATGGTAAATAAATATCTATTTCTTGATTTTCTTGTGCCATAAAAATATAAAATTTACTAATTTACTTGTATTACTGATTTATTGAAAGCACCGAGACTACCACTGTGGCTGCACTAGCTACAGTACCTACCATGCTCAGCCATAGACTTATTGACTGGTTACTCGTCGTTCTCGCTTGGTTAGGTTCAATATACACCACATCATTCTGTTGAAGATAGAAAAATGGTGATGTGAAAATCTCGTCACTCCGAAGGTCTAAACGAGCAAACTCTATTTTACCATTGTTTTCACGTGTAATCAATACATTTGCACGATTGGCATATTGCGTCAAATCTCCGGCTACGCCCAATGCCTCCAATAAAGTCATTCGACCATTGTTTAGGGTGTATGTACCAGGGTGATTTACCTCGCCCAGCACCGTTACGCGCGCATTCAAAAAACGCATTGTCACAATTGGATCGACCACTTGCCCCTTCAACTTATTTTCTATCAGACTTATCACCTCCGATTGGCGCATTCCTACAACATGTAATTTGCCCAAGATAGGGAAATCAATATATCCCTGTTCATCCACAGTGTAATACTGATAGGAAGCCACTGTAGGCACCGTACTAGTTGTAGGCGACTCATAAGATATCGTTGGTAAATTATAGGGAACTACAGCTTCCGGATCCAAAGCAGAAACTGTAATAATCAACGCATCATTAATTTTTACCCTTGGCTCTGGCTGCGGTTTCATAACCTTGTTCAACTCTTCTGCCGTCTCCGCAGTCACGTTTTTCATAACAATCAACTGCTTATTCGAAATACAAGAACTCATCAGTGCTACCAATAGCAGCACCAACCAACACTTTTTAGGGAACATAATCATGTTATTTTTTTTTACAAAATTTTAATGGTTTTGACCACCAAAATCCCAAAAATTTTTATTAGTTTTAGCATCTTTGTTATTCATAACATAAATATCCTTTCATAAGTAATACTTATGTTATTGCCAGAAATTTTTATTTTATTCAATAAAAAAAGAAAAGAACGACTGAGGGGACAGTCGTTCTTTCCGGCGCCAGTATAACACTCAAACGCCAAGGTTTACTTGAGGAGGGGTCCATCCTTAACATAACATTAAGGATAAGTATCTAATACTCGGGTGCGGCTCCCTTTCTTAGTACGGGTAAAGTATAAACTATATTTATGAATAGAAAATGAATTAAATGATAAAGAAATGATAAAAGATGTTAGAAAAATGTTAAACGACTATGTTTCACGAGAAACATAAATAAAAAATATGTTTCACACAAAAACAGTGTTTCATGTGAAACATATTTCCATTATTTATTAATCTTCATCATCGTCAGAGATGTTTGCTTCTTCAATAACTTTCTTTGCAATTGCTTCAGGTGCATCTTCATAACGGGCAAATTCTGTTGTGAACGAACCGCGGCCTGCAGTTACTGAACGGAGTGTTATAGCAAAGTCACCCATTTCAGCCATAGGAACTTCTGCTATAAGCTCTTGCATTTTTGGTTGGTCTGCAGGAGCCATACCTAAAACTCTACCACGGCGTTTATTAACATCACCGATAATATCACCTAAGTAATCATCCGGAATAATTGCTTTTAATGTTCCTATAGGTTCAAGAATTGTAGGTTTTGCTTCAGGAATTGCTGCTTTAAATGCAAGACGTGCAGCCATTTTGAAAGCCATTTCTGAAGAATCAACAGGGTGGTAAGAACCATCGTGAAGACAAGCTTTAATACCAACCATCGGGTAACCCGCAATAAGACCTTGTGCTACGCAATCGCGAAGTCCTTTTTCAACAGCAGGGAAGAAGTTCTTTGGAACTGCACCACCTACAACTTCGTCAGAATTAAATACAAAATCTTCTTCGCCCATATATGGTTCAAAACGAATCCATACATCACCGAACTGACCATGACCACCAGATTGTTTCTTATGGCGACCTTGTTTATCTACAACCTTACGGATAGTTTCTCTGTAGGCAACTCTAGGAACAGTCAACTCAACTTCAACACCGAATTTGTTTTTGAGTTTGGTAACTAATGTATCAAGATGTTGTTCACCAAGACCTGAAAGAACTTGTTCTCTTGTTTCTTTATTTGTGACGAATGAGCAAGAACCATCTTCGTCAGCCAATTTAAGAAGACCAGAAGCAACTTTATCTTCTTCACCTTTTTTAACTACATTAACTGCCATTGAGTAGCAAGGAATAGGAAAGCTAACAGGTTCGAGTGTAACAGGTGCTTTTTCACTGCACATTGTATCACCAGTTTTAAATCCTGAAAGTTTTGTAACTACACCAATGTCACCAGCAGTAATTTCAGAAGTATCTTCTTGTTTACCACCTTTAACAAAAACAAGCTTACCCATTTTTTCAACTTGTTCTGTGCGAGGGTTATATGGAGCAGTTTCAGGAGTAATTTTACCAGCTACTACTTTGAAGAATGACATTTTACCAATGAATGGGTCAGCAACAGTTTTAAAGCAGATAGCTGCAAGGTTGCCGTTTTCATCACAAGCAATGTCATCTTCACCTTTTGGAGAAGGTGCAAGTTTTGTAATACCATTAAGAAGTAAATCTACTGCATCTGTTGTGTAACCTGAACAAGCGTAAACAGGAACAACAGTGCCATCATTAACACCTTTAGAAAGACCTGCGACGATTTCATCGTGTGTAAATTCTTCACCGTCAAAGAATTTCATCATAAGGTCATCATCTGCAGTAGCAACAGCTTCTGTAAATGCTTCGTGTATTCCGTTAATACGGTTATCATCAGGAATCGGACACTCTGTTGCTTTTCCGTCAGTGTATTTGAATGCTTTATTCTGTAAGAAGTTTACATAACAATCAACTTTGCCACCAACCATAAATGGTATAACAACAGGACAAATTGCAGTACCATATCTTACTTTAAGAGCATCAAGTGTTTTATAGAAATCTCTTTCGTCACCATCACATTTTGTAACGGCAATAAATTTTGATTTATTCATTTTACCTGCAGCACTGAGAGCTTTTTCAGCACCAACGTCAATGCCTTTACCAGCAGAGAAAACTACAATAACAGTTTCGCAAGCACGCATTGCTTCGCTTCTGCCACCTTCAAAATCAAAAAGACCAGGTGTGTCAAAAATATTAACTTTTCTATTTCTCCACTCTGTAAAAGCCATACTTGAAGAAATAGAAACCTTTCTTCTCTTTTCTTCTGCATCAAAGTCAAAAATTGTGTTACCATCAGCAACTCTGCCTAATCTGTCAGTCGCGCCGGAAACAAAAAGCATTGCTTCTGCTAAAGTTGTTTTACCTTTACCAGCGTGACCGGTAATAGCAACATTTCTGATGTTTTCAATAGTGTATTTGCCCAAGAAAATTCCTCCCTCATAGAGATTAAGATTTGATTACAATAACTAATTAGTATATAATTATTCAGTGTAAAGACTCTATATTTGTTATAATAGCACATAAATTTTGTGTTTTCAATGATTTTTTTGATTAAAATGCGAATAAAAAGCAAATTTTATAGATATTACATAATAAACTGCCCTCGTTTTTATGTATTTTTTCAAAACAGAAATAACAGGGTATAGTATTATGATAAATATTGTGAAAAGTGAAAAAATTTTACAGTAAAATTTGGTTGATTGTAGATTGAAATAATGTTTTTTTTATGATATTATAGTATAGATTATAAAAATTAAACTCGGGAATTCTCGAATTTATATAGGAGGTACACTTAAGTGGAAGAAAATAAGAATCCAAATGGTGTAAATAATGAAACTGAAGCAGTGAAAAAAGCTGCTCCGCCACCAATGAAAAAAACTAAAAAAGGTGAAACTTCTCAGGCAGTTTTAGATGCTGCTAAAAAAGCAGTTGTTGAAAAGAATATAGAAAAAGCTAAAAAGGAAAAAGAAAATAACCAGGTAGCGGAAGCGGAGAAAAAAGAACCCGAAAAAGAGGTTGCTGTTCCTGTAGTAGCAGAAAAACCAGAAGTTAAAGAAGTTAAACCTGAGAATTCTGTGGAATCTGAACCAGCAAAAGAAAAAAAAGAAGAGACTGTAAAAAAAGAGGAGAAGTCTGAAAAAAAGACTGCTCCTGTAGTTGCTCCTGTTAAAAAAGAAAATAAACCAAAAATTAAAGCAAATCCCTTAAAAGATAAAGTAAATTCAAAAACTTTAAAAATAATTATTCCTATAGTTGCGGTTCTTTTGATTGCTATTATAATTGCGGTTGTTCTTGTATCAGGAAAAGACAGATTAGACCCTGTTGTTGTAACAGATGAAAATGGTGTTCCTGTAACAGATGTAAATGGCGATGTAATTACAGTTACTCCTGAAACAGGTGTATATTATTTAACAGATGTTTTCGGTAACATTATGACGGATGTAAATGGGAATCAACTTACAACAGTTGAATTCAAAGATATTGCGGTACAGATTCCTGTTACTGATATGAATGGTGTAGTTGTAACAGATGAAAATGGTAATGCAGTAATGCAGAATATTACAATTAAACCAACCGCAAGTAACAATAAAAATACTACAAGTGGTAATTATGTTGGTACATCATCAGTTCTTGTAACAGATGGTAAAGGTAATACTGGTGTTGACGAGCAAGGTAATTTAATTACAACTATTGTAAATATTACAGAAGCCCCCACCATTAATATTGAACCTGCCAAAACAGAGTGGAAAAATACTCAGGGCGGTTCTGCAGCAGATAAATATGAAGATGTAATTCTCACATCTGATGGTTGTTACATTACAACAAATGTATCTAACTCAAAAGATGGTGACTTTGCAAAATATAAAGAATTGAATTACAGTGCACCTTATACCATATTGACCAAGTATAACAATGATGGTGAAATTGTATGGCAGAAAGTTATGGGTTCCTCAAAGGGTCTTCTTGAAATTGTTGCACTTTCACCTTGCAAAGATGGTTCTTTCTATGCAGTAGGTTTTGGTAGAGCAATAGAAGATATTGCAATTAAGGGCTACTACGATGGAGCGATTTATAAAATTGACAAAAATGGTAATGTTCAATGGGTGAAAACAATAGGTACTTCAACAGTTGATTTATTCAATGATGTTGTTACTGCTTCAAATGGTGATGCTATTGTTGTAGGTTCTCTCGGTAATAATGATGGCGATGCAAAAGATTCAGGTGGAAATGCTAATGAATCAAAAGCAGTTATTTTGCGTTATTCTTCATCAGGTGATTTACTTTGGAAAAAATACGCTGGTGGCAATATGGATACATTTGTCGGTGTAGCAGAAGGTACAGATGGTTCATTATATGCACTTGGTAATTTCTATTCAGGAAAATTATTCCCAGCACTTGGTAAATGCGATTCTGGTGTTGTTAAATATTCAAAAGATGGCAAAGTTTTAGCAAAAACTCCAATTGCAGGTAGTGGCATTGATGAATTTAAAGGAATTACTGCAACATCTGATGGCGGTATTCTTGTTTGTGGTTCATCAGATTCTGCAGATACTGAAGAGACCACTCCTAATAGTTTCTTTAAAAATGATTTTGCTGCCCGTGGTGCTTATGACTCTTATATGATTAAATACAAAAATGATCTCGAAATAGATTTTGTAACACCTGTAAGGGGTCAGAATAATGATACTGCAACAAGTGTTTTAGAATTACCAAACGGCACTTATATTATGGCAGGTTCAACAAATTCCTCAACCCGTGATTTCAAAGGGGTTACTACTCGTGGTAAAAAGGATATTTTTGTTGCTGGTGTAAATAGTAATGGAACACTTATGTGGGTTCGTTCATTCGGTGGTACTGAAAGTGACGGAGCACTTGCTCTTTGTAAAGGTGCTGACGGTGGCTATGTTGTAGTAGGTGAAACATTCTCAAATAATGTTGATTTAGATAATATTTCACCTTTTCAATTCCTGATTCAGAAAACTGTAATATTTCTGCATTTGGAAATGCCATTAAAATCGGTGAATGAGTTGCAATTATAAATTGGCACCCAAAAAACCTAGCAGAATCTTCTATATGCTTTATGAGTTCAAGTTGTTTATTAGGAGATAAACTGTTCTCAGGCTCATCAAGGAGAAATAATCCATTTTCACCAATTCTATTAATAAAATATTTAAATATGGATTATTGTTAAAATGACTTAGTATTTTTTGCTTTATAAAATAAAATATATTTTTATTATTAGATATCTTTTTATAACTATTTATCTTTAATTGATGATAGATATTTTTAGTAGATAGATATTTCTTATAATTAAATAAATATTTAGTAGTATTTTCTTTTGGTAAATAGAGTTCTCCTGATATAAGTATTTTATCTCCTAATTTATAATTATTTTCAAAATACTTTTGTTCTTTTTTTGTTTTAAAATAATATGTTCCAATGACTGTTTCTTTGTTTTTTAAAATTAAATTTATTTTTAAATCAGATATAGTTATTTTCTTTATAATATATTCTTCTTTTATTAATCCTTCTTTGTAGAAAGTTTTATTAATAAATAATCTTGGTATTGAGAATACTATTACTATAAATAATATTAGTATGTATATGTAATTACAAAGTAATATTTTCCTTAAGGTTATTGTA
>CALAEU010000070.1 GCA_937891215.1 uncultured Clostridia bacterium | reverse complement strand
CAATGGCAAATCGGGTGTTGTTCAAATGCCTACTGGCGCCGGCAAGACCAAAGCTATGTCTATGGCGATTTATTCTGCGTTTTGCACAGGAGATGTGAGTTTGTCCATAGTTATAGCACCTTTTAGAGCTTTGTGTAGGGAAATTAGTAACGATTTGAAGCACGATTTGCCATAATGGACACTATGGGTGATATGATTCTCAATACATTAGGTGCAGTTCCTATGTATCTTTTCTTGAGATTCCGCCCGTATCGTCACATGGGACCCAACAACATTAACAAAATTATCGAGGAAGAATTGGCTAAAACTACCAAAGAAGCGGTTGCGGTTTAATTTGATATTGCATATTTTAAGAAATAGGTATATAATGTATCTGTAAAATTGCATTAAAATGCAGTAAACTGAGTGCTACAAGTGCTCGGTTTATAAATCTCACTATTCAAGGGGGACTTTGAAATGACTAAAAAATTAGTCGCAATTATCCTTGCTTTAACACTTTCAATTTCTGTGTTTATGGTTCCTGCAAGCGCTGCTTCAGTAGTTGCACCACAAACATTAGAAGTAAATGTAGAGAATATTTTTAATAGGGTTTTAAATGACCTTATTCACTATGTTCTCACTTATCTTAACAGATTCTGGCCTGGTTTTCAGGATGAATTTGATAATTCGGAATCTTATGTAGCAGAATATTTCTATAAAGGTGAAGATAGCTTTGACAGTTCTGTAAAAGCAGGGTCAAAATGGAGTCTTGGTTATTCAAGCGATTCTCTTATTGACGATTTCAATATTATGAATGGTGACTTCTTCCTTGCAGGTTCTCTCGAAGTGTTTGAAGGCAGAGTTCCAAGAGCTGTTTATGATGACCAGAGAGTAAGAGTATATGCTTTAAGTGACGGTGTTAGTGGCACAGTTGTTCACGCAGTAATCGATGGTTTCGGTTTTGCAAGAGGTGACGTTGAAGTTATCCGTGGCAGACTTCAGGAATTTGCTGAAGCAAACAATATAATCAGTATGAACGTTTCAGTTCTTCACCAACACTCATGCATTGATACACTTGGCATGAACGTTCCGCTTCTTAAAGCACTTATAACAAATACAGGTAATGCTGGTACTGGTGATGTATTTGGTGAAAATCTTCTTGATGATTATATGGTAACTAAAAATCCTGAATTTATGGAAAATCTTTACACAACAACAGTTGCTTGTGTTGAAGAAGCAGTTAGTGATATGTCAGAAGGTACACTTAACTATGGTTATGCTAATATCAAAGAATATATCAGAGATAAACGTGACCCACAGGCATTTGATGAAAACATTCACAGACTTCGCTTCACACCAAACGATGGTTCAGAAGAAACTTGGATTTTAGAAGCAGGCATTCACTGCACAGGCTACGGTGCTGGTCCTGACATTCTCTCAGCTGACTATCCTTACTACATTGAAAAGAATATCAATGAAAGAGAAGGCGCAAATGTTGTATTTATTCAGGGTGCTGAACTTGCAATCACAACTGAAGGCGAATTAACAAATGTTGAAGGTGAATCAGACTTAAATAATATTAAATATTATGCAGATGCACTTGCAGATAAAGTGAGAGCAATTGATAATGAGATTACTCTTGACCCTGTTCTTAATATTGCTCACAAAGAAGTTATGGTTCCAGTTGATAACGGAATTCTTACACTTGCTTGTCGTGAAGGTATTTTAGCATCTGTAGTTGTTAAAGATGGCGAAGATTACACTCTTGCATCTGAAGTAGGTTATATGGAACTCGGTAACGAAGTTGCAGTATTCTTTGCACCAGGTGAATTTGAACCAAGTCTTTTCTATGGTGGAACAGCTACACCAGAAGAAAGCTGGGACGGTACATCTTGGGATTACCCTGCACTTAAAGATATAACTGATTGTGACAATGTTTTAGTATTTGGTCTTGCAAATGACCAGGGTGGTTATGTTCTTGCAGATAACGAATATCACTCACTTCTTGGCGAAAACGAAGAAGTAAACGCAATCAGCAAAAAGTCGGGTTCAACATTTACAAAAGCATTTATTGAACTTGTAACAGCAGTTAAATAAGATTTTTTATAAGAAGCACTGTCGTGAAAACGACGGTGCTTTTTAAATGCTAAGTGCTGAGTGCTGAGTGCTGAGTTTCGGGACCTGCGGTCAGCATTATAAATTTATAACAAAAACTACATTCTATCATTTTGAGTTGGTTTTTATATCAACTTTAAATGATAGGATGGATTTTTATTATATTCCCGACCACTGACTCACTGACCACTGGTACAAATGATAGAATGTAGTTGTTTTTATTCATAAATAATTATAATCAAGTCCGCAGGACTTCCTTAACTCATCACTCATCACTCAGCCTTCAGCACTTAAAATGATCAGCCTTCAGCACTTAAAATGATCAGCCTTCAGCACTTTAAAAGACTTTGTATTTTTTTCTTGCAATTACCCCATCAATATAATATAATAAAAAGGTAAACCGCTTGAAAGGGTGAAATAAGTGAGCGATATGAACGACCAACTCGTGCAAGAAGTCGAGGTCCAAGAAAAAAAGAAAAAAGCGCCATTTATTATTGGCTTGATAGTTATAGTTTTTGCTGTTATCGGTATCGTTTCTGTTGGAATGTTTATAAAAGATTCTGTTAAAGAAAACATTACTGCAGAAAACGATTACTCAGTTTATTCTAAGTATCTTACATGGGTTGTTGGTATTGACCCTGATCCGTTTACAGATATAACAAAAGCAGATTTTGACGATTTGCTTAACATTGCAGTTTGTTCGTTGCTTACAGACGGAGTAAAAACAGACGAGTACGATGTTACAGAATTTGGTCTCTTGGTACCTGCGGCTGATGTTGAACAATATTTCAGAAGATGGTTCGGTAACGATGTTCAGATTGTTCACGCAACTGTTCAAGGTTACGGTTACGAATTCCAGTACGATGCAAATAAAAATTCCTACTATGTACCACTCACAGGTGTTGTGCCACCGTTTACACCAAGAATAGAATCTGTTTCAAAAACCGGTGGACTTGTTACTCTGAAAGTAGGGTATATCGGTACAAATAATATCGAGGTTTCTGCAGATGGTACAATTGCACCTGCCCAACCAGATAAGTTTATGGAAATTAAGTTAAAAGAAACTCCGGATGGCGGTTTCAACCTTATTTCTATTGTGTCGTTGACTCAGGGTGAATACCAATAAAATATGCGACACAAGTCATGAGAATGCGATAAATTTAAGTTGTTTAGTTATGTTGACTAAAAAACAATAAACTATTCTGTCATATTTTTATTTTTATACTATGGAAAAAAAAGTATAATTTTGTTATAATCATTTTTGGTGTTATGTTGCTTGATTTGAAAAAACAAAAAGAGCGGCTACTCAAATATATCAATAATTTATTTTTGGAGGTAAACTATGAGCAAAAAGTACGTTTATTTATTCTCCGAGGGCGACGCTTCAATGCGTGAACTTCTCGGCGGTAAAGGTGCTAACCTTGCAGAAATGACTAACATAGGTCTTCCTGTTCCTCAAGGTTTTACAATTTCAACAGAGGCTTGTACTCAGTACTATGAGGACGGCAGACAGATCAACGATGAGATCATGGCTGAGATCATGGAGTACATCGTAAAGATGGAAGAAGTTACCGGCAAGAAGTTCGGTGACCTTGAAAATCCCCTTCTCGTTTCCGTTCGTTCCGGCGCACGTGCATCCATGCCCGGTATGATGGACACCATCCTTAACCTCGGTCTTAACGAAGAGGTTGTTG
>CALAEU010000069.1 GCA_937891215.1 uncultured Clostridia bacterium | reverse complement strand
CCTCGGCACAAAGGCTCACCATCGTGGCATTGTATTCCTCCTTGCTGGCCGCATAAAGTTCCTTCTGTGCCTTCGCCTTCTGACGAATCACCCCGAACACATCGAGTTGCCAACTCATCTGCACGGAAGCACTGTAATAGCCCGTCCAAGCTTGAGGTGTTCCAGTTCCCAAGTTTCCACTAGTCTGCTGGCGTTCCCAGCCACCATGGAAGGACAAAGAAGGATAAAAGTCACTTTGAGAGATTCGCCATTGGGCTTTTGCTTGGTCAATGCGATTGATAGCCATGAGCACCGACGGATTCTGGTCCATAGCGAGGTTAATCAGGGAGTCGAGTGTGGGATCCTCGAATACTTTCCACCACCGGTCATCCACCGGCAAGACCTGTTGGAAAAGCGTGTCCTTCTCCTGCCATCCGTCGGGCAACGGACGATTCAAATAGTTCTCTATCTGCTGGGCATTCAAGGTATATGCACCCAAGAGAAGGCATAAAAAAAACAAACGTATTCTTGTCATTGTTTTTACCTTAACATTGTAAGGTTATAACATCCAAGAATACGTTTGGTTGATGTATTTAATTAATTTAGCTTCTGTAAATCCAATCCCGTAGGACTTTGGAACACCTTCAGATCAAACTTGTGGAGCATTGCCAACACATGATCGAAGACTTCAGCCTGCAAGTGCTCGTATCGAAGCCAAGCCGTATTGGCCGAGAAGAAATAGAGTTCAATGGGTATCCCCTGTGCTGTAGGTTGTAACTGACGGACCGTCATGATCAATTCTTGATGCACCTTAGGATGATGCTTCAAATAATACATCACGTAATGACGGAAGATGTACAAGTTCACTTCTTCTTTCCCGGTTTCCTCGAAACCTTCCATCCAAGGCTGCTTCTTGAACTCCGCCAACTCTTCCTCCGTGCAGAAGCGTACTGTATTCATATCAATATTGATGGAGCGTTTCACTCGACGACCACCCATGTCGAACATGCCTCTCCAATTTTGGAAAGAGTCATTGACCAATGCATAAGGAGGAACTGTAGTAATCGTCTTGTCCCAATTGCGTACCTTTACAGTGGTTAACGTCACTTCGATGACATCCCCATCGGCGCCATACTTCGGCATCGTAATCCAGTCACCCGGACGAAGCATATCATTGGCAGTAAGCTGTACCCCTGCTACCAAACCTTTAATCGTATCTTGGAACACCAACATCAAGATAGCCGTACCGGCGCCCAATCCGGTCAGGATGGCTATCGGGTCCTTGTCTATCAACGTACTGATGATGATTATCGAGCCTATACAAATAACTATCAGCTTGATCATCTGATAGAAACCTTTCATCGAATGGTTTTTCAGCTTCTCGTGCTCGCTCGATATGGTGTAGAGCGAAGTGAGGAAAGCGCATACCAACTTCATTCCTACCACCGTGATGTATATCCAACAAATCTTCAGGACAAATTCCAGTAAAGCCGGTTCGTGCGGGAAAGCGAAAGGAATCAAGACATACACCACCACAGGAGGTATCAAATGACATACATTGTTTAGCACGTCATCGTTCAGCAGATAGTCATCCCAAGTGATTTGCGTCTTGGCCGTTACCTTGCGTACCCCCGGCATCACTACCTTGCGACAAATCATATCCAACACGTATGCGATCAAGAGAATCGCTGCAATTACCACGATGCGCTGCACCGTGAGCAAGCTTCCTTCGGCTACCCCCAATTGTTGCAGCCACGTCATCAGTCCATTATTGATTGTTTCCATATCATTCTTTGTTTTGCAAGTTCAAAGGTACAGCTTTCTTTTGATTTCCTCAAATCAAATTCAGGCTTTTAGCAATTCGACAAGCCTCTACGGAATTGGTTGCTTGAAGCTTCATCAGAATATTCTGTCGATGACGGTTTACCGTATTGACACTGATAAAAAGCTCCGCTGCAATCTCCTTACTCATCAGTCCACGCTCTATCATCCGAAGAATCTCGCATTCACAGGATGACAACAAATGTTCGCACGAATAGGTTTCAGGAGCAATGGTCTCTCCCGTCAAGGAATTGATGATGAGATGTTCAGAAGCATCCGAACGGGAAAGGTTGTAGAGACACAAAGCCAGGCGGGCACATCCGTTGGCATCGTATGCCAAGTAGAACATCCGGTGCAACACCTTGATATATTGTCCTTCGGCATCCTTCATTCGCAAATGGCTGTGCAAATAATAATCCTGACGCACTTCAGAAGGCACGGACATCACAAAATGATAGAACCGGAGTTCTTCCAAATGCTTTGCCTCCAAGTCATCGGGATGAATACATCCGAAAATATCTTCCTCCCAAATGGAGCCAATGTCTTGCGAGCTCCCTTTACAACCGATGCCCAAGCGTTCTGCCAATCCACCCAAACAAATATAACTTGTATTGGTCTTCATGTCGCTCAGTACGGCAATGGCATTCTCTATCTGCGCATAACGGGCAGCCGTCAGCCGATAGTCGGCATCCCGCCCCAACTCCTCCGCAAACGGTTGCTTCAAGAGTTTGTCTTCCAGTTCATTGTTGATGTTCATACGCCATTTTGGTTAATAATCAGTATTGCGCGAAAGCTTCTGCCTTCCTATCTTTGCAAAAATAAAACTTTAAAATTATACAGACGAATGAAAAAGCAACTATTAAGCATTCTCCTTGCATTATTAGCTGGCAATGTCATGGCACAATCATTGGAAAAAATGAACTGGTTCAACGAACCGGAAGTATGGAAGATTGAGAACAAGGCTCTCACCATGTCGGTTACTCCACAAAGCGACTATTGGCGTATTTCCCACTATGGCTTCACTGTAGACGATGCTCCGTTCTATTATGCTACATATGGAGGTGAGTTCGAAGCAAAGGTAAAGATTACCGGTGATTACAAGGTTCGTTTCGACCAAGCCGGTTTGATGCTCCGTATCGACCATGAGAACTACATCAAGGCAGGTATCGAATATGTAGACGGTAAGTACAACCTCAGCACTGTGGTCACTCACAAGACCAGCGACTGGAGTGTGATTACCCTTGACAAGCCTGTGCCTTACATTTGGATCAAGGCTGTTCGTCGTCTCGACGCCATCGAAATCTTCTACTCTTTCGATGACAAGACTTACACCATGATGCGCAATGCCTGGATGCAGGACAATACCCCTATCCAAGTGGGTGTCATGGCAGCTTGTCCAGACGGTCAAGGCTTCAACGTGAAGTTCGAGAACTTCAAGGTAAAGCACTTGCCTGACCAACGCCGTGTAGAATGGTTGAAGAAGAATCAGGAATAAAAAAATCATTTTTGGTTTCAGGTTTCAAACCGGTTGACTGAGAATAAATTACGCTGAAGGTAAGAATAATTCTGCCTTCAGCGTAATTTCATTTTATATTTAAATCCACTATGGAACATTAGTGAATATCAGAAATCGAAGATACAATATTAGACTATTTTAATGATGATGATGGCAGACACGCGACTTATGAGCAAACTATAGATTTGGTCAACACAGTCGGGTTTCACGGAATACCACAAGAAAAAGTAAATGTAGGTCTTCCGTTTTATTCAAGGCCTACTGATATGTCAGGGTACTGGTATGGTTATAATGGTTACTATGAAAAAATAGATGAAAACGGCTGGTATCACTGTAATGATGCTGATAAGGATTTTTGGTTCAATACACCAGAAGTTATAGAACAGAAAACAGAGTATGCGGTAAATAATGGCTTCGGCGGTGTAATGATATGGCACTATAACTGTGATTTACCCTCAACTCACGAAGATTCACTATTAAAAGCAATTGATAATGCATTAAACAGTAATCAGGCATAAGAAAGTTAAAAAATAACTCTATCATTTAAGTTTACAAAAAACTTTAAATGATAGAGTCTTTTTATTTTTATAATACTTGCAACTAGCCATACTAGCCACTAGCAACTGCAAACGAAAGTTAAAACTTAAAGTTTTAACTTCTCGTTTGCCGCTTTCATCATTTCAGGTGAAACTTTAATAACTTCACGGTCATAAGTGAGAAGTCCGTTGAGTTCGTCTTCAACATCACTTACTTCGGTATAAATTGTTGCAGAAAGACCTTTTTCTTTCATACATTTATAAATTCGGTCTTCGTAAAGATGTTTGATTGCAGCGTCAAATTTTTCCTGTGCGTAATATTTTCTATAACCAAAGAATTTTTCTTTGTTGTAGGTGTGACCTCTGAATCTCATTGAGTAGCCACCGAATTCTGTAAGACCAATAGGTCTTTTGTCTTCTTTGTTGAATTTTGGGAACATAAATGGTGTAAAGTAAATGTGGAAGCTATTTACATCTCCTGCACCGTGGTCAACCCATCCACTTGCGTGGTCAATAAGTCTTGTTGGGTCTAATTGTCTGTAAAATTCACAAGCCTTGACTGAATCAAATTGTCCCCATGCCTCGTTGAATGGAGTCCAGAGAGCAAGCGAAGGAACATTGTAAAGGTGTTTAACCATTTCTTCAGAATCTTTAAAATATTCTTCTCTGCCTTTTTCGTCTGTTCTTGCGTAGAATAAATAGTTGCGTTTACTGTCAGGTACTCTGCCTACTTTTTTGTTGTTAAAGAGCATTCCAAGGAATGGTAAAGTACCAATAGCAAGGAAGTTATATTTTCCGCCACCGTTAACCATATCCTGCCATACAATCATACCAAGTCTGTCGCAGTGATAGTACCAACGCAATGGTTCAATTTTAATGTGCTTTCTTAATGTGTTGAAGCCCAAATCCTTCATTGTCTGAATGTCGTAAATTAATGCTTCATCAGATGGAGCAGTGTAAAGACCGTCTGACCAGTAGCCCTGGTCTAAAAGACCGTTAAAGAAATAAGGCTTATTGTTAAGCATAAATCTTGGTGTGCCGTCAGCATCAACACCTGTGCTGAATTTTCTCATAGCAAAGTAACTGTCAACTCTGTCTTCACCTGCGGCAAATTTAATGTCATAGAGATAAGGGTTTTCAGGTGACCAGAGCTCGTAGTTTTCGAGTTTTATAGTACCTTTACCATCTGTGAGTTTTGCAGCAGCAATCATTTTGTTTTTATCCATAACCATAACGCCAATTTCCGGCATTACTTCGTTTGAATATGCTACTTCAATCTGTAATTCATCATTATCAATATCAGGTGTGAGTTTAATATTTGTAATATAATCGTAAGGTACTTCTTCAAGCCACACTGTCTGCCATATACCTGACTGTGGTGTGTACCAAATTCCGCCACGGTTAAATGTTTGTTTACCACGAGCCTGTGTGCCTGTTTCAGTAGGGTCAGTAACAGTAACTCTCAAGTCGTTTTCGCCATTTAAAATCAAAGCAGTAACATCAAATGAAAATGGTAAATAACCACCAGTATGTTCACCAACAACTGTACCATTTAAAGAAACCGTACATTTATAATCAACCGCACCAAAGTGTAAAAGCACTTTTGATTTTGTTTTTGTAAAGTTGAAAAGTTTTTGGTAGTAAAGAGTGTCAGTAGGTTGAACTAATTTTTCAACACCGCTTAAAATTGCCTCTGGGCTGAAAGGAACAACAATTTCACCCTGAAAACCGCTGAATTTTTTGTTCTCACCATAAATAGCGTAATTCCATACACCATTTAAGCAGATAAAACTGTCACGCTTGAATTGTGGTCTTGGATAATCGTTAAGTGGGCAACTTTTATCTAAAGTTTTACCCCATCTTGTCAATAATCTTTCCATAATACCCTCCGAAAAGAAATTTAAATCAATACACAATCATATTACCACAAACACGTCCAATTTTCAATAAAAATCACCAAATTAGTGCTGATGGAATAAAATGCATTATAGGAGGTGGTGATTTGAATACAGAAATATTTACTCTCATATTTGCAATAATAGGAATTTTAAGTATTTTAAGATTTTTTATATTTAAGTTTATTACATTTAAAGAAGAGCAGTTTACATTATTATTACCCGTTTGTAATGAAAGTGATGAAATTTTTATACACATAGAAAATTTGAGAGAATTTCTTGACTTTTCGGGAATACATAAAAAATGCACCGTAGTAATTATAAACTACGGTGTAAGTGAAGAGTTTTTAGAAAAAATAGACTCAATGTATGGCTATTACGGATTTATAAAGATAATTGATAAAGAAAACGCAGGGGAGAGTTTAAAAGAAATTATAAGTTAGTGTTATTGATACCAAATAAATTAAAAGCATTGTTGTTAGCAGTTGTGAGAATTTCTTCTTTTGTAAGATTTTTCACTTCTGCTATTTTTTCTGCCACAAAAGAGATATAAGTGCTCTGATTTCTTTTACCTCTATATGGCACAGGGCTCATATAAGGGCAGTCGGTTTCTAAAAGAAGTCTTTCTAGAGGTAAGTTTTTTGCAACCTCTAAAGGTACTCTTGCATTTTTAAAAGTAACTGCACCACCAAGACCTATATACATCCCAAGTTTTAAAACGTCTTTCATAATTTCTACACTGCCAGAAAAACAATGAAGAACACCCTTTGGTTTGTACTTTTTGAGAATTTCAAGTGTATCATTATGGGCATCTCTTGAATGAACAATAACAGGTAAATTCAATTCATTTGCTAAAATAATCTGTTCTGTAAAAATTCTTTTTTGTTCCTCTTTATTGTCTTTTACCCAGTAATAATCAAGCCCGATTTCACCTATTGCAACGCATTTTTTGTGCTTTGAAAGTTCTTTTATTTCTTCAATATAATTTGTGTGTGCTTTATTTATATCTTCAGGGTGAAAACCTACCGCACAGTACATAAAATCATATTGCTCGGAAAGTTCGATTGATTTTTTTGAAGACTCAATATCTGTTCCGCAATTTATTACACCCAAAATGCCCGACTCTGAAAAAGAGTCGAGCAAAGTGGTTCTGTCTTCATTAAATGCTTTATCGTTATAATGAGCGTGAGTATCAAAAATGAAGTCCATAAATTCAACCTAACATTGTACCTGCTGGCATACCGTCAACAAAGAGAACTTTAATATCATCTTCAGTAATTTCACCTGCTAAAACCATACCTTTACTTTCAACACCGCAAAGTGTTCTTGGTTTAAGGTTTGCAACAATAACAACGCTCTTGCCAATAAGGTCTTCTGGTTTATACCACTGAGCAATACCAGATGCTACTGTTCTTGGTTCTTTTGTACCATCATCAAGTGTGAGTTTTAAAAGTTTTTTAGCCTTTTTAATTGGTTCGCAGTCAATAACCTTTGCAACTCTGAGTTCAACTTTAGCAAAATCGTCAAATTCAATCTCTTTAAGACCTACTATTGTTTTTTCTTCCTCTTCTTCTTTTACTTCAGGAAGAGATGCTTCGATTTCTGCTAAAGTCTTTTCAACATCAAGACGGTTAAAGAGCGGTGTTGCGTCACCGACTTTGCTACCTGCTACTAATTTACCGAAACTTCCGAGTGAATCTAAATCATCAATATTACAATTGATTTGTGAGAATATAGCGTCACTAGTAGTTGGCATAAATGGTTTTAATAAAACTGCTATAAAGCGGATACTCTCAAGTAAATTGTAAAGAACTGTGCCAAGACGAGCTTTTTTGTCCTCGTCCTTAGCGAGTGCCCAAGGCATTGTTTCGTCAATGTATTTGTTGCATCTTTTTGCGAGTTCAAAGATTTTTGAAAGAGCATCGCTAACTCTGTAAGTATCAAGAAGTTTTGTAACTTCAGGAAGAACAGAAAGAGCCATTTCTTTTAATTCTTTGTCTAATTCTTCTTCCGCTACAGGTGATTGAATTACACCGTCAAAATACTTATTATTCATAGCAATAGTACGGTTAACAAGGTTACCTAAAGTATTAGCGAGGTCTGAATTGAAACGCTCGATAATTGTAGTGTAAGTTATAGAACCATCCTGAGCGTGAGGCATTTCTGAAAGAAGATAATAACGGATTGCGTCAACACCGAAACGGTCGCAAAGGTCGTCAGCGTAAATAACATTACCGCGTGACTTTGACATTTTATCTTCACCGGAAAGAAGCCACGGGTGACCAAAAACTTGTTTTGGAAGTGGCTCACCTAATGCCATAAGCATAATTGGCCAGTAAATTGTATGGAAACGAAGAATATCTTTACCAATAATGTGAACATCTGCTGGCCAGTATTTTTTGTACATATCAGGTTGATTATCAGGATTGTAACCAAGACCTGTGATGTAGTTAAGAAGTGCATCTACCCATACATAAATAACATGTTTCGGGTCATTAGGGAATGGAATACCCCACTTGAAAGTTGAACGTGAAATACATAAATCCTGAAGACCAGGTTTTATAAAGTTATTTATCATTTCCTTTTTACGACTTTCAGGATAAATGAAGTCAGGATTCTGTTCAATGTATTCTTCTAATTGTTTCTGATATTTACTCATTTTGAAGAAGTATGCTTCTTCTTTTTCTTTTCTTACTTCTCTGCCACAGTCAGGGCATTTGCCATCAACTAACTGAGAGTCTGTAAAGAAACTTTCGCAAGGTACACAGTACCAGCCTTCATATTCACTTTTGTAAACATCGCCCTGATTATAAAGTTTTTCAAAAATTTTCTGTACTGATTTTTCGTGGTCTTCGTCAGTTGTTCTTATGAATTTGTCATAAGTTGTGTTAAGACAATCGCAAACGCCTTTTATTTCACCAGCAACTTTGTCAACATATTCTTTTGGAGAAATTCCTGCTTCAGCAGCATATTCTTCGATTTTTTGACCGTGCTCATCAGTACCAGTCTGGAAAAATACATCATAACCCTGCATTCGTTTGAATCTTGCAAGGGCATCGGCTAAAACGATTTCGTAAGAGTTGCCGATGTGTGGTTTTCTTGATGTGTAAGCAATAGCAGTTGTAATATAATACGGCTTTTTTTCCATTGTGATTTTCATTCCTATCTGATTTGAGTGTTTATAAATTTAATTATTCAGAAATTAATTCAATTGTTTTTTCTTCAATTCCTGATGCGTTTATTGTAACTTTAATTTTACCTTTTTTACCATTTGTTCTAAGCCAGAATGCTCTATCGCCACCGATAAGAGGGAATTCAGATGGACCTATAACAGTAGCAGGGCCGTCAACAGTAACTTTTACAGAACTGTCAACAAAAGGGACTCTGTTTCCGTTCTGGTCTTTTACTACAAGTTCAATTCTTGTAGCATCGTAAGTGTCGCCCTCTTTTAAAGTGTATGAATCTGCATTAACTTCTAAATTAAGCGATTCAACCGCAGTTCTTACAACAGTAGCAACACATTCACCATCTTTGTAACCTTCAAAGCGGTAAGTGATTTGTTGTTCACCCCAACCGCCGATATATTTTGTAACAAGGTCAAACATTCTGTTAAATGAAAGTCTGCCTGTAACCATAGCAGCACCAGCGAGTAAGAAGTTGTGTGGTGGCATTTTGAACTGTTCCATTTGTGCTGCAACAAGAGCAGGTTTTAAAAGTGAAGCAGTTGTAGCGTCTAATTTGTCAACTTCTGTTAATGCATCACCGATAAAGTCTGCAGCAATAACAGGTGGGTGTGGAAGATTTTTAAATGGGGATTCGCTAGGGTAAACTGTACTTGTATATTTACCATTTTTATAAAGTTTAACATAATCACAGTTAGAGTAAATGTAAACCTTACCGATAACTCCGCCTGGATGCTCACCAATATCCATAGCAGAAGTAACTTCTAAATATGGTTCGTTTTCTTGTTGTGAACGATAAACTGCAGCACCGAGTTTTGGTACACGGAACATATCTGTAACACCGTGATAGCAGATTTTGTCACCACTGCCGAAGTCTTTGTGTGTGTTGTAGTCTGCCATACACCAACCAATAGCACCGCTTATTCTGTCATCGCCATAAGCAGTATTAAGAACTCTTGTGTGTCTTAAAGCGTGTTCTGTTCTTAATGCTTCACGGTCAAATGATTTTGTAGGGAACATATGACCATTGTGTTCAGTAACTAAGTAAGGAGCGCTGAAACCTGTTACAATTGCAGGTGGTAAAAGGTGCACTGCACCACCTGAATGTGAAAAGTCGTTATATGTGTAAACATCTTCAAGTAAATGGCTTCTTGGAATATTTCTTACGCCACCGGTTTGACGGGTATCGTCAAGTGAACGAGCCATTTTATTTGTTTCAGCGTAAAATTCGTCACAGTCAAGACCTTCGTTTACACGAACACCCCAGAGAATTACTGATGGGTGATTTCTGTCACGGATAACCATTCTCTTAACATTGTCAAGACAGATATCACGCCATTCGCCTTCACCCAAAAATTGCCAGCTTGGCATTTCTGTAAATACCAAAAGACCTATTTCGTCACAGCGGTCGAGGAAGTGAACACTGTTAGGATAGTGAGAAGTTCTGACTAAATTTACACCTAATTTATATTTTAGTAAGTCAGCGTCTGCTTTCTGGACGTTTTCAGGCATAGCGTAACCAACATAAGGGTAGCTCTGGTGACGGTTAAGACCACGTATTTTAATCTTTTTACCATTAAGGTAGAACCCATCTTTTCTGAATTTAACCTCCCTGAAACCAAAGCGTACTTTGTATTCATCTTCATTGTTGAATGAAACATAAAGATTATAAAGTTCAGGGTTATTTATATCCCAGAGTTTAACGTCGGAAACTGCCCATTTGGCATTTATAACGGTACCTTTTACTTTACATTCTTTTTCACCGATTGTGTTACCGTCTTTTTCTAAACGGAATTTAAGAATACCCTCTGTACTTTGTGAGAAAGTAACATCCATATCGAGTACTTTTTTAGGTTGGTGAATATTTAATGTTCTTACGAATACATCTGAAATATAAATTTCACTTAATTCTTCAATCCATACTTCACGATATATACCACCATAAACAAGGTAGTCAACTACATTACCAAAAGGAGGGATTTCAGGTCTTTCAGTTGAGTCTAATTCAACGACAAGAACATTATTCTTTTTATTTACAACATCTGTAATATCAAATGAAAAACGGTTGTAAGCGCCTTTATATTCACCTAAAAATTCATCGTTTAAATAAACTTTTGAATAAACCGCTGCACCTTCAAAATGAAGAATATACTTTTTACCATCTTTCTTTGGTAAATCAAAATGCTTACGGTAACAGCTTACAAACTGGTAGCATTTTTCATCGAAATAGTTTAAAGGAATTTCTTTGTTAGTGTGTGGAATATCCACTGATTCAAAAGATTTGTCATTGAATTTTGCTTTTGTCATTTCTTCTGAAAATTCTGGAGAATACTTCCATTCAAAGTTAAGAGGCCAAGACTTACGCATTTTATCACCTTTTTTCTGGCATATAATATACCATTATAATATAATTTATAATTGAGTACATTTTATACCATTATAATAGTAATGTCAACTTAAAAAACTTAAAAGAGCCTGTTTTGTGTTTGTTACCTTTTCTTCGATTACACAATCTAAAAGATAGTCTAATTTTTTGCCGATTTCTTCATTTTTGAAACCAAGTTTTATTAAATCGTTTCCGTTTATTTTTAACTGACATATAGTAACACATTCATTATTTTCTTCGATTTCTTTAAGCCACACTAAAACCTGCTCAGATTCTTTATTTATATCTCGGTAGCTTTCTGAAAGAGCACCGCGGTCACTCTTTTTTATAATAAGCAAAGTTTTTACATCTTCAGGGGTTAATATTTTCATTTTTTTCTTTAATTCAATTTTTGTTTCAGGTGGTTCAAAATCGTGATGACTTACTAAAAACGAAACGCGGTTAATAGTCTTTTTATCAAAACGAAGTCTCGTTAAAATTTCTTTTGCCATTTCGCCACCGACTAACGCGTGATTTTTAAATGTACTGTCACCATTTTCGTTTAATTTATGTGTAGGCACTTTACCTAAATCGTGCAAAAGCATAGTAAGTCTTAAAACTTTATCCTGAGGAATTGTATCAACAGTATGGCATATATGAGTCCATACATCAAAACTATGTTTTTTTCCGTATTGTTTAAAGTTGATACAAGGTAAAATTTCAGGAATAAATACAGCAAATACATCAGGAAATTCTGTGAGAATATTAAATGCGTTGTTACCCATAAGAAGTTTAATAAGTTCAACCGATATTCTCTCGACAGAAATGTTTTTTAATAAGTTTTTTTGTTTGTGTATTGCTTTTTTGGTTTCTTCTTCAATTGTAAAACCAAGAGTAGAAGCAAAACGCAACGCTCTCATAATGCGAAGACCGTCTTCCAGAAATCTTTCTTCTGGATTTCCTACAGTTCTAATTATTTTGTTTTCTATATCAGAAAGACCGCCATATAAATCCACAAGCCCAGCAGGGTGAGAATAAGCTAAAGTATTAATTGTAAAATCGCGCCTTTTTAAATCCTCACTAAGATTTCTAGTGAAAGATACTTGCTCTGGGTGGCGGTTGTCAGAATATTCACCATCAATTCTGAAAGTTGTAACTTCTATTGCTTCGTGGTCTTTTATAATAGAAACAGTTCCGTGTTTAATTCCTGTTTCTATTATTTTTTCATCTTTAAAGAGTTCTTTTGTTTCTTCAGGGAGAGCAGAAGTAGTAATATCCCAATCGCCTACATCTATTCCCATTACACTGTCACGGATACTACCACCCACACAGTAGGCTTCAAATCCACTTTGTTCGTAAATACTTATAATGTTGTTGATTTTTTTAGGTATTTCAATTCTCATAATGTATTCCTTGAATTATATATTATTGTATATAATATTATTGCTTTAAATTGTGTATATGTCAATAAAAAATGTAAAATTACACTATATTTTGATTACAAAAAGTTACAAATTGTAATTTTTGCACTTTTGACAAAAAATACACAATATAATATACGACACTTGTCGGGTAAAATACAATATATAGGGGAAAGCGGTCGATTTCAGACACTTGATTTGTGCAAAGTCAACAATTTACAGCACATCAAATTATTTGACAATCACAAAAAAATGGGTATAATACACCTTGCCATAGGATAAACAGAAGATAAACGGATGTTTTTGTTTATAGTTTTTAATTGAGGTTGGCAACTCAGTTTTAAATTGTGAACAAGAATATCTATTAACGGTAATTCCTGCAAAAACATTTTTATGGGAATTGCTAGTTTAAGGAGTATTTATACCATGACATTTATAAAAAAGGGCGAATGGTCAGTTCCATTACCTAAAAGAAGTCTTGCACTTCTTATGGTGGTAGTGTTATTTTTCCTTTCAGTTACTGCATTCGCTAAACCGTCAAAATCTTACGATTTAGTAATTAAAGACGGTGAAAAGGTTGTGAGCCTTTCAACATCAGAAACAGATGCTATGAAAATTCTTGAAGAAACGGACGTTTTATTCAATGAAGCATACGGTGATACACTTGATTTATCAGAATTTAAAGCTGGTGTAGATGGTTCAGTAATCACAATTAACAGGGGCGTGAGT
>CALAEU010000068.1 GCA_937891215.1 uncultured Clostridia bacterium | reverse complement strand
AAAAGCTCAAGGTTAAAATTTATGCACGTGGTGCATTGATTACAGCAGCACAATTACTCTTGATATTTGGTATTTCGTTCTTTGGTAAGAGTCTTACAGACGACTTCATTCTTTATGCAGTTAGTGCTGTTATGACTGGTATTTATTTCAGACCATCTTATGTAATTATTCAGGCAGTTCTTTTAAATGCTTTCTTGTTAGGTGTTTATACATTGAATCCTTCGATGTTCGGATTTAACCCTGACGATATTCCAATGTGCTGGATTTGTTCAAATGCTTCAATGATTGTTTGTTATATGATGGTTAATCGTGGTAAAACGCATATTGAAAGAGCAGAAAAAGAAGCTGAAGAAAGCACAAAACTTATTGAAGAACTTGCTAATATTCATTCGCAACTTTCTTCAAACGTTTCAGATACATATCACGAAATTATCAGTCTTACTGCTGCTGGTGAATCAATTCAGCAAGCAGGTGACAATCTTCAGACAACAAATGAAGATATTGGCTATACAGTTGCTGAAACTACTGACGCAGTTCACACACTCTTCTCAGATATTGCACAGTGTGTAACATCTTCTGATAAAATTTCAGGTGTTGTTTCAAGTGTTAATACAATGGTTGTTACAAACCACGATAATATTGAAGCGACTGCAACACACCTCAGCTCCGTTGATAATAGTATGGTTCATCTTGATGGACTTATTAACAATCTTCAGGAAGCAATGGAAAGAATTAAAACATTCTCTAACGAGATTGATAATATTGCTCGTCAGACAAATATCCTTTCACTTAATGCAGCAGTTGAGGCTGCTCGTTCAGGTAAAGCGGGTGCAGGTTTCGCGGTTGTTGCTGGTGAAGTAAGAACTCTTGCGGCACAGAGTAAAGAATGTTCAAATGCAATCAATGCGGTTATTGCTGAACTTGATTCTATGATGGTTTCTACTAAAGAACAGTCACAAATCGGTGTAACTGCTGTTACAGAATCACAGAAACAACTTGGCATCTTGAATGATAGCTTTACAACTCTTAAAGACCAGATTGACCAGGTTGAACAGGCTATTGATGAACAGACATTTGCAATTCAGAGAATGCAACAAATCGGTTCTGATTTAGTTGAAAAGATGAAAAAGGTTGATACTGACTGTGTTAACGGTAAAACAGATGCTGATGGCTTGTTTGAACAAATTGTTCTCTTTAATGACAGTATGCAGATACTTTCAAAGAGTGCGGATAGTATCAAGTCATTGACAGATTCAATTTCTTCAGAAATTGATGGTGAATAAGTAAACTAACGGGGGTTGCGTGTCAATCCCCGTTTTAAAATTGATACAATAGGATATAATAGTTTTATGAAAAATGTTAGGAATTTTAAAATTATAATAATTGCAATTGTAGTAGTTGCGGTTCTGATTTGTGGTGTGTTGGTTGTCAATAAAACAGGAGTTTTTGAGGAAGAAACAACCACCGAACCAGTTACCCTTGCTACTACAAAAATTACTTTTATTGAAGGAATTACACTTACAGAAGCGTTTAAATTACTGGAACAAAATGAGGTTTGTTCTTATGATGAGTTAATGAATACTGCACAGAATTATGGATTTACTGATTACAAAGTTTATAGTGATATTCCAGTTGATGAAAACAGATGTTTTAAATTGGAGGGGTATCTTTTTCCTGATACTTACGATTTCTTTTTAGATGAAGCACCAGAGAGTGTAATAGGCAGATTTTTAAGTAATGCTGATGTTAAAATAACTGATGAAATGAGAGCGAGAGCAAATGAACTCGGCTACACAATGGATGAAATTATTACAGTTGCATCTATTATTCAGGCAGAGGGTGCATTCACAAGTGATGCGGCAACTATTGCGGGTATTATCTACAACAGATTAGATGATGGTATGCGTCTTGAGATGGATTCGACTTATTTTTATGTACAAGATGATATTAATTCTTTTGTTGGTGAAGAAAATATTGAAAAGTATAAAGCAAATTACAACACTTACGAGTGTTTCTCATTGCCACAAGGCCCTGTTTGTAACCCAGGTATGTTCGCAATAAATGCGGCACTTTATCCTGAAGAAACTGACTACTATTATTTCTGTCATGACAGAGAGGGTAATACTTATTATGCTAAAACTTATAGTGAACATTTAAGAAATTGTGATAAAGCAGGTTTATAGCAAAAAAACGAGACGCTTCAAAAAGCATCTCGTTTTTTTGCTATCTAGGTTTTTTTGCCTCAACTCTGTTTATGGAAAAACCAAGACCAGAAAATCTTCTTTCATACTCTGTCATAACATTGTTTTCCATATATTCGGAGTTATGTAAATCAAAAGTTAATTTATCCAATTCCCAGTTGCACTCTTTAAACTCTTCCAAAGAAAAGTCGAAAAGACCGCGGTTGTCAGTTTTAAAGTGGATTTCGCCACCGTCTTTTAAAATTGTTTTGTAAATCTCTAAAAAACTGCGGTGGGTAAGTCTTCTTTTTTCGTGTCTTGATTTTGGCCACGGGTCAGAGAAGTTAAGGTAAATTCTGTCAATGGATTTTGCTTCGAAAAGCTCGGTCAATTCTTTTGCGTCACAACAACAAACTTTGACATTTGTAAGACCAGATGCTTTTATTTTTTCTGCTGCCATAACTAAAACATCGTGAACTTTTTCAATTGCAAGGAAATTAACATCGGGATTTTTTTCAGCAGTACCGACAATAAAATCACCTTTACCACAACCAATTTCAATTCTCACTTCGTTGTCATTCTGGAATAAGTTTTTTGGGTTTCTCTCAGCGATTTTTAAGTCGCTTATAACAATGTCACCACAAGCAGCCATTCTTTCGGCACCGTGTTTTTTCTTCTTAACTCTCATAATTACCTCACGAAATATAAAATATATTGATATTATAGATATACAAAAAGCATTTGTCAATTAATATTGTAAAAAAGCTTTAGTTATGTTATAATAACAAGGATTGTTTGATGTTATATATTAATAAAAATTTTGAAGGAGTAGAAAATGAAGTTTCCAAAATACATAGAACCTGATTTTAGAAAAGAACCTTTTATTTCAGCACCAGATGTAAAGACAGAAAAAGCGGGTGAAAATTATTTACCAATTAATTTTTATGCAACAACAATTTACCCGGAATATTTTAAAATCAACGGCGAATGGAAAATGATAAAGGAAAGCCGCATGGATTCTGTAATTGTTATTAAAGATGGCGAGCCAGTTGTTACAGAACCAAGACGGGTACAAGAGGGCGACGAAGTTGTAGTTGGTCGTCATGATGATGGTAGTACAGGTGTTTTTGTAAACGCTGATTGTTTTAAGGAAGAAGCAGAAGATGAAAAACACGACTCAACATTCGCATTCAGGACAGGTCAGTCAAGAGAAACATCTTTCTCCCGTGAATATGATAATCTTTACGAGATTTTAAAAAATGACAGAGATAACGGACATATTGTGTGGGTGTTAGGTCCTGCGTGTGCTTTTGATAACGATAGCAGAAATGCAATGGCAAATCTTATTAAAAGAGGTTATTGCCACGCTCTTTTTGCAGGGAATGCTCTTGCAACTCATGACCTTGAGGCTTCTGTATTTCACACGGGCTTAGGTCAGGATATTTACACTAAAAAACTTATGAAAGATGGTCACTATAATCATCTTCATACAATAAATCTTGTAAGAAAGGCAGGCTCAATCAAGAATTTTATTGAAGAAAATAAAATTGAAGATGGTATTATGTCTGCTCTTGTAAAAAAAGATGTACCGTTTGTTTTAGCGGGTTCTATCCGTGATGATGGTCCGCTTCCTGAAGTTGTTCACAGTGTTTATGATTCGCAAGATAAAATGCGTGAGCATACAAAGAAAGCAACAACTGTTATTGCACTTGCTACACAACTTCACACAATTGCTACTGGTAATATGACGCCATCATATTGCGTTGTAGGCGGAGAAATCCGACCAGTGTACATTTATAGCGTAGATATTTCAGAATTTGCAGTTAATAAGTTGCACGACAGAGGTTCACTTTCTGTCAAAGGACTTGTTACAAATATTCAGGACTTTTTAGTGCATCTTGAAAGGAATTTAAAATAATGAGTAATAAAGAAAATATGAGTACTGAAAACAAAGAACTCGGTATTTCACTTGATAAAAAGACGGTTATTGCTATTATTTCTGCACTTGTGATAATTATGGCATTTGTTGGTGTTCTTACACAGGTGTTACCTCGTGGTGAATATGATGTTATAGTAAAAAATGGTTACGAGCAGATTGTAGATGGTACTTACAAAGAATTAAACGATTACAAAATGCCGATATGGAAAATTCTTTTAGCACCATTGCTTTGTTTTACAAGCACTTACGCAGGTACAGGTATTTTAATAATCGTTATGGTTGTTTTAATTGGCGGTGCATTTTTGATTTTGGATAAATGTGGCGTTTTAAAATACATAATGGCAGTTTTAATAAACAAATTCAGTAAGAGAAAATATACTTTAATGGCAATTATTATTTTCTTTTGTATGGCTCTTAGTTCTATTGCAGGTATTTTAGAAGAATCTGTAACGTTGGTGCCGATTGCGGTTGCTGTGTCACTTGCTTTAGGTTGGGACTCATTAGTTGGTTTAGGTTTAAGTCTTGTTTCAATTGCGTGGGGTTTTACTGCTGCAACATTTAACCCGTTTAATGTTGCAACTGTTCAGAAACTTGCAGGTTTAGAAGTGTTTTCAGGTCTTTCATTAAGACTTGTAGTGTTTATAGGAGTTTATCTTATTCTTTTTGCATTCCTGTTCTTATATGCGAAAAAAATCGAGAAAAATCCTAAAAAATCGTTGGTTTATGAATCTGATAAAGCGTTAAGAGAAAAATATAAAATTGAAGATATGGAAGCAGTGCTCAATAATCGGGAAACTAAAAAGGGTGCAAAGGCTTTTTTAATTTGTATGCTTATTGACCTTGTTGCAGTTGCAGTAGATTTTGCACTTGATTTAGGTGGTGGGCTTTCACTTCCGGCAATGGCAATCCTCTTTACTCTTGGTGGTATTCTTTCAGGTTATTTTACAGGTCTTAAAGGTAAAGAACTTTTCAAAAGTTTCTTACAAGGTACTAAAACTATTGCACCGGTAATTCCGGTTGTTATATTTGTTATTGCAATTTCTTATATTCTTGCAGAAGCAAAAATAATGCACACTATTCTCTTTTATGTTTATAATTTAATTCAGGGCGTTTCTCCGTCTGTTGCAATAATTCTTTTGTTCTTACTTATTGCATTCCTTGAATTTTTCATTGGTAGTGGTACCGCAAAAGCGTTTTTAATTATGCCGCTTGTTGCCCCACTTTCAGATTTAGTTGGCATTACCCGTCAGTCAATTGTAACAACATTCTGCTTTGCAGATGGTTTTACAAATCTTTTATATCCAACAAGTGGTATTATGATTATTGCAATTGGTTTGGTTGGTGTGTCATACACCAAATGGCTTAAATGGAGTTGGAAGTTGTTTGTAGGCGAATTTATTTTCTCGGTACTTATGATGCTTTTAATGGTTGGTATAAATTACAATTAAACGATATAAATATCGAAAAACCGATAACTCAAAAGTTATCGGTTTTTTGATATTATTTATCTAGTTTTAAACAGAAAGTTAAAACATTACGCGCTACGCTTTGCATTTCGCCTAAGGTGATTCCGTTTTCTTTTTTGTAAGTTTCAAGTAATGTTCCGTCAGGTTTCTTTCTGCCTGTTCGTTTGCCACCGGGCATTAAAACATCAACACCTGCTCGTACTCTGTATGCGTTATCTCTTAGTTGTGGGAATTCGTGACTGTTTGCACTTCTCATCCACCAGTCAGTCATAATGTTGCCTTCATAACCCCATTCGTTTCTTAAAATCATTGTACAGAGTTCGTAATGATAATGTCCCCATACACCATTAATTTTGTTGTAAGAAGTCATTATATTAAGTGGTTTCGCTTCTTTTACACAGATTTCAAAACCTTTTAAATAAATCTCTCTTAATGCTCTTTCGGAAACTCGTGAATCGTTATATGTTCTGTTAGTTTCCTGATTGTTACAGGCGAAATGTTTAGGACACGCTGAAACCCCTGCACTCTGAACACCACTGACAACTGCACTTGCAATTTTACCGCTTATTACAGGGTCTTCTGAAAAATATTCAAAGTTTCTGCCACAAAGCATACTTCTGTGAATGTTCATACCAGGTGCCAAAAGAACATCGGAACCTTTTTCTTTCATTTCGTTACCAATAAGAGTATAGAGTTCTTTAACTAAATCTGTGTTCCATGTACAGGCAAGTGCAGTACCATTAGGGAGGAGTGAACAACAAGAACGGATTCTGATACCAGAAGGACCATCTGTTGTAACTACTGCAGGAACTTTTTTAGCCCTTAAACTCTGTGTTACTCCACCGAATGCACCCGCATTACCTTTATTACCCAAAGGACTATCCATTGTATAATGCCCACGGGAAATTGCTTCTAATTCTGTTGTGTTAAGTTGAGCAATAAATTCATCGAGTGTATTTTTACCTGATTTAACATCTGTTAATTTTATACCTTTGTCGCCTGTGTACGCGATTTCAGCAGGCAGTTTTTTTAGTATAATATCTCGTAAATTTGTTGTGGCGAGTGGTGCATTTTCAAAATCTTCTGTGAGTTCACCATTCTCATTTGCTGTAGTAATCATTCTCTGGAACTTATTTTTAGGAGCGCAAACCTCGCTTAAAGTGTTGATAACCCTGAGATTTTCGACTGTAAAGTTCCAGACATTTACAGCGTCGCGGACATTATCACCTGCAAAAAGTTTGTAAATTCCGCTTTCTAACACATAACATGATTTATTCCCTGTTTTACCGCTATCATCGTAAGATGAACAGTAGTAAAGAGGGGATTTAATTGTTACTATATCACTTTCATTTGGTGCCAGTTCCTTTGTTTTATTAAAGCCTACCAGAACTTTTTCTGCTTTGCCTAATTTACCTTGTGGTGCATTAACATAAATCTGTACAATATCTTTACATTTAAAATTACCTGTGTTTGTAACTTTAACTTGCAAGGTTATTTCATCGTCAATCAATTCGGCACTTAAAAATTCTTGTTTGAATGTAGTGTAAGTAAGACCAAAACCGAAAGGATATAAAACCTTTTCTTTCTGGAATGTTTCAAAGTAGCGGTAGCCAACAAAAATATCTTCTACATAGTTTGTGTATTCTTTGTAACCGAAGTTTTCGTGACATGGGTAATCTTCATAATTGTAAGCGATAGTATCGGTTAATTTACCGCTTGGGGAAGCTTCACCCAAAAGCATTTTAGCAACAGAATTACCGCTTTCCATACCGCCTTGCCAACACATAAGAATTGCTAAGTCGCGGTCAATTAAATTGATGTCATAAAGACTTATAACATTACCAGTGTTGAGTAAAATTGCAGTCTTTTTAAAATGTTTGGTTACATTGTTTATAAGATTTTTTTCATCTTCTGTAAGTAAGTAGCTACCATCTTTTAAATAGTTTTCTCTGTCTTCACCCGCAGAACGACCAATTATAACAACAGCACATTCTGAATCGTTACTGAAATTTTTGACTTCTTCTTCAGTAATTGGCATTTCGTTATAATAATGTGGCCAGTGTCCCCAGAAACCGTGGTCAGGTGGATTTTTGTGGCACCAATCTTTATATTTTTCTTTAAGTGCCTCGTTGAGATTAGCGTTTAAATTTTCAAGACCTTCAATTAAACTTACTGTGTATGGTTTGATTACATCACCACCTGAGCCGTAGCCTACATAAAACCAGTCATACTGGCATCTGCCAAAAACAGAAATTTTGTCAGTCTTTTTAAATGGTAAAACATCATCATTTCTTAAAAGTACAGACCCTTCAATTCCTGCTTTACATATAAGCTCAGGAGCGCCGTCTGTAACGGTTTTAGGAATATCGCTTGTGTTACCGGCCTCATTTTGTGCAATACTGTTGATTGCTTTGCCTATTATGTTATAAACTTTTCTCTTTGCCTTTTCTAAATTCATAGCTTAACCCCCTTGTGTAGTTAAAGAATAGTCTAATAATCATTATACTGTTAAATTCAGATTAGGTCAATCATTTTGCAGAAATGTAAGAATTTTGTTGCTTTTTAAAGAATTTTATGGTATATTGGTCTGACTTATTGAAATAAGGAGAGGGTTTTATGATGCAAAAATTTATTAAAAATATTGCAAATGAAAATGGAATGAAAATTTCAAAGAACATAGCTTATGGCACAGTGGGAGGCTATATGGCTACAGTTAAAGGTGGTTATGAAATTTCTGAGATTTCTTTTTCAGGTGCTTTTACCGATGAATGTGTAAGTAAAATTTCTGCAATTCTCAGTGACAAAGATTTTGTTAAAAAACACAGAATAATGAAGTTTAAGGTGTTACGCGAAAGTGTTACTGCTGAATTTCAGAACACAATTGGTACAGAAAAGAAAATGAATGGTTTTCTTAAAGCATTCCCAGAGATTTTAAAAGAAAATGGCGTTATTGGTGATGGTTTCTGTACTGCTTGCGGTAACACAATAGAAAGTGGAACTGATAGCAATGTTGTTCTTATTAACGGTATTGCTCACCGCATTCATTCGGGTTGTACAGGCTCATTAAATGAAAGAGCAGATATTGAACAGGCAAAGCATGAAACAGAAGAAAAACATTTGGGTAAAGGTATTTTAGGAGCATTTTTAGGCTCGATTCTTGGTGGTGTTGTCTGGGCAATTGTTTATTACATAGGTTATTTTGCCGCTATTGTTGGTGCGCTTATAGGTTTCCTTGCAACAAAAGGATACGAAAAATTGGGCGGTAAGGTTTGTAAAGCAAAGGTTGCTATTATTTTAATCGCGACTGTTTTTGGTGCAGTATTCGGTCAGGTAATGGGTGATTTTGCGGCAATTTATATTACTTACATACCTGACGGTTATGCTTTAATAGATGTTCCGTTTATCTATATGTATTACCTTGAAGATGCTGAATTTTTAAGAGCAACTATAGCAGATTTAGTTATTGGTATAATTTTTGCACTCGGTGGTGCTTATGGTGCTTTAAGAAAAGCATCTAAAGAAAATAAAGAAGCAGCACTTACTACAAAAATTCTTGAGTGATTCAATACTGCTCTGCAAAGATTAGTCTTTGTAGAGCAGTTTGTTTTTTATACTTGACAAAGAGCAATTCAATATGTATAATAACTTGTGCAAATTAAGTTTTGTGCTGCTATGGCTCAGTCGGTAGAGCGCATCCTTGGTAAGGATGAGGTCACCGGTTCGATTCCGGTTAGTAGCTCCAGAAAAATTCGATGTTTTGTAAAAAAACATCGAATTTTTTGTTTTATTCTATTCCATTTTCGTTACTCTTATGTTATAATATATTTTAATTATAGTAATATGGAAAATTATGTGTTAATTCTTTTTGGAAGGAGAATTAAAATGGCAAAAATTATTTCGATTGTTAATCAGAAAGGTGGCGTTGGTAAGACAACAAGTGCCGTGAACTTGGTTGCCGCTCTGGGTGCTATGGGCAAAAAGGTTTTGCTTATAGATATTGACCCACAGGGCAACACGACAAGCGGTTACGGTATTCAGCGTAAAGGTCTTACCGCTACCTCTTATGAACTTTTAATAAATTCAGAAGAAGCAAAAAATGCAGTAATCAAAACTAAATATCAGGGCGTTGATGTTATTCCGTCAAATATGAATTTAGCGGGTGCCGAGCTTGAAATGGCAACTTTAGAGGGCAGAGAATCTTTACTTAAAAAGGCAATTGCACCAATTCAGGAAAATTATGACTTCGTTTTCTTTGATTGTCCACCATCTTTAGGGTTAATTACAATAAATGCACTTAACGCTTCAGATTCATTTATTGTACCTATTCAGTGTGAATATTATGCACTCGAAGGTCTTTCACAACTTATGGCAACAGTGAGAACAGTTAAAAGACTTTATAACGAATATTTAGAATTAGAAGGCGTTTTACTTACAATGTATGACGGAAGACTTAATTTAACTCAGCAAGTTGTTGATGAAGTTAAAAACTTCTTCCCTAAAAAAGTTTATGCAACAGTTATTCCAAGGAATGTCCGTCTTTCAGAAGCACCATCTTTTGGCGAACCTGTTCTTTATTATGATAGGGGTTCAAAGGGTGCTGAAAGCTACAATAATTTAGCAGAAGAATTTTTAAAGATGCAGAAATAAGAGGTATTGTATATGGCAAAGAAAAAAGGTTTAGGTAAGGGGTTAGAGGCACTTCTTATTGATAACTCAACTGAAGAACTCAGTTCTTCAAGTGCAGTGAAATTAAAACTTTCAGAAATTGAACCTAATAAAAATCAACCAAGAAAAAACTTTGATGAAGAAGCACTGGCAGAACTTTCACACAGTATTGAGCTTCACGGTGTTATTCAACCGCTTTTAGTCCGTCCTATGCCAGACGGAAGTTATCAGTTAGTAGCAGGTGAAAGACGCTGGAGAGCTTCACGAATGGCAGGTCTTACTGAAGTTCCTGTTGTTATAAAAGAATTAACTGATGCACAGGTAGCAGAACTTGCTCTTGTAGAAAACTTACAACGAGAAGATTTAGACCCGATTGAAGAAGCGTTAGGCTATAAAGAACTTTCTGAAAAGTATGACTACACACAAGAAGAAATTTCAAATCTTGTCGGTGCTTCTCGTCCTGCAATTGCTAACGCATTAAGACTTCTTACATTACCTGAGGAAATTATAAATTTAGTTTCAAGCAAAGAACTTTCTGCGGGTCACGCAAGAGCATTACTTACTTTAGAAGATGACAAAGCAAAAATTGAACTTGCAAAGTTTGTTATAAAAGAAGATATTTCTGTAAGAGAAACAGAAAGACTTGCAAGAAAGCAAATAAAAACAGAACCTACGGGTAAAAAGACAAAAAAGAGAAATCCTTATTATGATGAAGTTGAACTCGCTTTAAGTGATGTTTTACAGAGAAAAGTAAGAGTTACAAAGTCAACTAAAAAAGGTGCTATTGAAATTGAGTTCTTCGATGATGAAGATTTAAAGAAACTTATTAAAATTTTTGACAATGAATAATACTTGAGAGGGTAATTTAAATGATAGATATTAAATTTTTAAGAGAAAATCCAGAAGTAGTAAAAGAAAATATCAAAAAGAA
>CALAEU010000067.1 GCA_937891215.1 uncultured Clostridia bacterium | reverse complement strand
ATACAATTCATATCCCCTGGTGGCCGCCTCTATGTAGAGGCCAGACCCTCCGCAGATTATTGGGAAACAGCCCCTCTCCAGAATGTTGGTGTAGGCTTTTGAGAAATCCCTCTGGTATTCAAAGATGTTGTACTTTGTACCGGCATCCACTATATCCACAAGGTGTACAGGCACTTCCCCGTATTCTGCAAGATCCTTTCCGGTTCCTATATCCATTCCGCGGTAAACCTGACGGCTGTCAGCAGAGAGTATCTCACAGGGTTTCCACTGTGCAGAGAGGGTACGGGCCAGTTCCACGGCAAATCTTGTTTTGCCGCTGGCTGTAGGTCCAAGGATACATACAGCATCCCACCCCCCTTGTTTTATTGAACCTGTTATCTGCTCCATACGTTGTACAATCACACAAAGTTAGTTTTTTTTACTACATTTGCGCCGTTATGCCTAAAGCAAAAAGCAAAATAGAGATTAAATACATTCCGAAAATTCTCATTGTTGGCCAAGTTACGGAACAATACTGTAACAAAAATAGTCAACAACAAAAAAGTATGTAAAAATTTTATACGCATTAAACAAAGAATAGCACTCTCGTAAAACGAGGGTGATAAAGTTCTATTTATAGTACAGCTTTGAGAAAATATTTTGCTTTGTGATATTGTAAAATACAAAATTTTGATATATGATTTATCCATAAAGTAAAAATGGGGTGTGGAATGTGAGCACAAGAATTGAAAATTTAATTGACAAAACCTTAAAAGAAATATGGGAAAATGAAATTCAAAATGATTACAAAAACAGATGGTTACTTAAAGAAGATACATTGAAAAATTCAATGTATTATCATTTAAGAACAAGATTAGGAGATTTGTTTGAAGAAAATAATATTCGTATCTTCACAGAATTTACTGATGATGTATTTGATGGTAAAAACTTCAGAGCAGATATTGTAATTGCTGAAATGGATTTTAATAGAAAAAGCGAATACTTTGGTCATGATGTTAAACGATGTTTGGCTGTTATAGAATTAAAATATAAAAATAAATCTACACCTGCTAAGGTCATATACGATGACTATGTTAAATTGCATAAATATGTGGATAAGTTGAAGTTAAAGTGTAAATTGTATATGGCAACTATTTGGGAGCATGAAGATGCTGCAACATCTTGGGAACCTGAAGATTCAGACTGGGCAAAAAATGTATTAACAGAATTAAACGCATCGTATGAAAATGGTCAAATGAGGTTTTATGTGTATGAACATAAAGAAAAGGAGAATAATTATGACAAAATATGAACCATTGACTACATATTTAAATTTACATAAAAAAGAAAGAATAAAGTTAACCTATAGTGAAATTGAAGAAATTCTTGGTTTTGAATTGCCTGTGTCAGCAAGGAAGTATAGAGAGTGGTGGAGTAACAATGATACAATCCACACTTATTCAAAATCTTGGGGTGAAGCTGGTTATAAAACAACAGATGTAATTTTAGGCGAGAGTGTTGTTTTTGAAAAAGTAGTGTATAATAAGCCAACGGCAGTGAATGAAGAATTAGTAACAAAAATTAAAAGTAAAATGGAATATATAGAAATTGTGGCTCGCAATTTAGGTGAAAGAATTGATGATTATTATATAGAAGACTTGGGATGTCCCCATAAGCAACCATCGAAATTACCAGAGGGTTATTCTGCAATTTATATTTTTGCGTATATAAAAGATAAAGAGTGCGAATTTTTAAAAATAGGAAAAGTCAACGAAAAAAGCACAGCAAGATTTGTTAGCCAACATTATGGGTTTAGTGCACCGAGTACATTAGCAAAAAGTTTGTGCAAAGACAACCGCTTTGCTTTACAAGGTGTGAGCGAGAGTAATGTAAAGGAATGGATGTTGAATAATTTACATAGAATTAATATTTATGTTAAATCTAATAAGGCTCAGACAGAATTGATTGAAGCAATGTTGCATTATGCTTTCAGACCTACCTATGAAGGTAATATTTAATTTGTATATGGACAGAATGAAAGTTAAATATATAAATGAAACCTGTGTTTCGTTAACCAACGGGAAAATTTATGAAGTTATTGCGGTTGAAGAAGGATTGTTCAGAATAGTTGATGATACAGATGAAGATTATCTCTTTTATCCAGAGGAATTCGAGATAGTAGAAAAGTAGATTATATTATCAATAGAGTATAAGGAGTTTACTATGCTAAAATTTATTTGCTACCCAAAATGTACAACTTGTCAAAAGGCTAAAAAGTGGCTTGATGATAATAAAATAGAATACGAGTTAAGAGATATTAAGCAGGAGAACCCTACACTCGAAGAGCTTACCGAGTGGTATAAGAAAAGTGGATTACCATTAAAAAAGTTCTTCAACACAAGCGGTTTGTTATATAAATCAATGGATTTGAAAAACAAGTTGCCAAATATGACCGAAACCGAAATGTTACAGCTTCTTTCTACTGACGGTATGCTCGTAAAACGCCCGATTTTAGTCGGTAATGATTTTGTACTCGTCGGCTTCAAAGAATCCGAGTGGAATGAAAAATTAGAATAATAACCAACACAAAGCACTCTCATTTTGAATGGGAGTGCTGATTTTTTGCCAGGTTTTTGTTGAATTTTGTAAACTTCCGCCATTTTCGTACCATAAAGTCCCATTCAACGGATATCAAAGATGTTAGAATATAATCACAAAATAAAATTTGGTGGTGATTTTTATGATGATATCTCCAGAAACCTATTATGAAGAATATTTAAAAGGTAAGACACCTGAAGAAATTTTAAAGGCAATTCGTAGCTTGAAACGACAAATATCGAAGTTAAAAAATATAGCAGAGCATCCCGATTATGTGTGTGAAATGCATCCATCTGAAAGTGTAAGAATTTCATGCTCTCAGGATTATCTTGAACGAGCAAAACAAACACTCAAAGAATCAGGTGTGGAGTATCAACCAACAAAAGCAGAACTTAAAGCTATGGAATTCGATGCGAATATCCCGAATATCAGTAAAATCATTTTCTCAATCGGTGGCTTTTTGTGTGGCGAAGAATTGGTTGAAGTAACCATTACAGATGATACTGCTGAGCTGAAGTACTGTCGTTCACCAATACCTGTAAAACCGGAAGAATACGACAAAACCGAAACCATCGAAAAAGCAAGTTTTCTTGAAGAATTAGAACACTTACACATCGGCGAATGGCGGAAAAATTATAATCTCAGACGATTCGGATATACAGTGTTAGACGGCATCCAGTGGGAACTCGAAATCCACTATTCAAACAACACAAAACCCGTAAAAATCTATGGCGACAACGCCTACCCATATAACTTTGATAGATTAAAAGATTTATTGATGTGTGATGATTTAGAAGATTAACCGAGGTGTATTATGGAAACAGTTTTAGAAAAAATGATTGAGTTTATTAAAGGTGTTGAGGATGGGGCAGAGTATAGTACCACAGAAATATTAAATGAACTCGGTATAAATTACGAAGAAACTGATACTTATTATTTATTTGAGTTGGATTATCAGCTAAAGAAAGAAGCACGAAAACATAAAATAATATTTGATTCTTCAAAGTATAATGATATGGTTGTCGGTACACCTTTTAACATTCCATATGTAGTACGAAAGAAAAAGGAGTGAAAGTTATGTCAAATGGTATCTTTGGTGATTTGTTCGATTTCAATGGTGACGGAAACCTCGATTGCTTCGAGCAAGGCCTCGAATTCATGCTTTTAGATGAATTAACCAGTGATGACGAAGACGATGACATCGATTCAGATGAATTTGATGATTGAATAGTTTTGAGGAATATGATAAAACCAGATGAGTTGAATGCTTATCTGGTTTCTTACTTTTGTGCGATATATCGCACACGACAAATCGTAAATTGGTGTAGAATAAAAATAACGATATATCGCAAAGAGGGATAATAATGTTAATTAAAGAAGCAGTTGAAAAAAGAATAGTTGAACTTTGTAACGAAAAAGGAATAGCAATAAATGCTTTAGCAAATATTTCGGGTGTTTCTCCTTCAACAGTTTATAGTATCTTGAATGAGAAAAGTCAAAATCCTGGTGTTGTTTCAATAAAGAAAATCTGTGACGGTCTTGAAATTAGCGTTAGAGAGTTTTTTGATTGTGATTTATTTGAAAATCTTGAACAAGAAATAAAATGATTTAAGGGGATTATATGAGAAATTTAAGATGTTATTATTCTGATACTGTAACAAATTTTTTAAAGCAATCCTCAAAAGAAATATTAGGGATTATTCATTCTAACGATGTTTCTGCAGAAACTACAATTCAACAAAGTAATACATGGGAAATAGAGGTTGATATATTAAAATCGCAACTTGCCGATTTTGACGAAGGTAGAATAATTTTTGAATATACAATTCCTCGAATGGGTAAACGTGTTGACGTTGTTTTATTATATAAAAATATTGTGTTTTTGTTAGAATTTAAGTGTGGTGATAAGGAATATAAACCATCAACTTATAATCAGGTGTATGATTATGCGTTGGATTTGAGGAATTTTCAAAAAGAAAGTCATGATAAACTCCTTGTACCAATAATGATTTCAACCAAAGCTCCAGCAAAAGAATGTATCATCAGTGATGTTAATCATATAGTTGAACCAATCAGTTGTAATTCAGATAATATTGGTGATTATATTAGAAAAGTTGCAAATCAGTTTTATGAAAATGAATTCGATTACGAAGACTGGGAAAATTCTGAATATTTACCTACTCCAACTATTGTTGAGGCTGCTCAAGCATTATATAGAGGTCATAATGTGCAGGACATTACCCGTAGTGATGCAGGTGCAAAAAATCTTACTGTTACAACAGAAGAAATAAATAGAATTATTGAGTATAGTAAACAAAATAAAAGAAAATCTATTTGTTTTGTTACAGGTGTTCCCGGTGCTGGTAAAACACTCGTTGGTTTAAATATTGCGATTCAACGTTCAGATGCAGAAAAAGGTGAACACGCAGTATTTTGATTTATATGTATTTTTATCTGGCAATTTCCCATTAGTAAAGGTTTTACAAGAAGCGCTTGCGCGTGATAAGGTGCTTCAAGAGAAAGAGAAGGGAGTAAAGCTTTCTAAAAAAGAAGCTTTGCGTAGTACATCTGCATTTATACAGATAATACATAAATACAGAGATTCATTCGTTGGAAATAAAAATGTTCCACCAGAAAGGATTGCAATTTTTGATGAAGCGCAACGCTCGTGGACTCATGAAATGTTAGAAAAATTTATGTCAACCAAAAAAGGAATACCTGAATTCCCTTATAGTGAACCAGAATTTTTAATTAGTACAATGGATCGTCATGACGACTGGGGCGTAATTATTTGTTTAGTTGGTGGTGGTCAAGAAATTAACACTGGTGAAGCAGGGTTGCCTGAGTGGTTCGATTCTATTAAAAAGTCTTTTTCGAATTGGGATGTTTACATAACACCGCAGCTTAACGATGATGAGTATCGCAGAGGAAGAGAATGGAAAAGCATGGTTTTAGGACTTAATCTCTATGAGAAAAAAGATTTGCATTTAGCGACATCTGTGCGTTCATTTAGAACACCGGATTTAGCAGCATTTGTAAAAGCTGTATTAGATGTTGAAAAGAACGATGCAAAAGAGCTTTATGGGCGTATTAAAGATAAATATCCATTTGTAATAACACGTGATTTGAATAAAGCAAAAGACTGGGTTCGAAGCAAATCGCAGGGAACAACTCGTTACGGACTTATAGCAAGTAGTGGAGCTTTAAGATTAAAACCAGAGGGGATTTTTGTTAAGAATGAAATCGCAGTTGAAAACTGGTTTCTAAACGAAAAGGATGATGTTCGTTCAAGCTATATGTTAGAAGATGTTGTAACAGAATTTGACATTCAAGGACTTGAAATAGATTATTCAGTTCTTGCTTGGGATGCTGATTTCAGATTTGTAAACGGTAAGTGGACTTATAATAGCTTTGTAGGAAATAAATGGACTAATGTAGGTTCAGAGGACAAACGAATATATTTGAAAAATACCTATAGAGTTCTTATGACACGAGCAAGACAAGGTGTGGTTATTTTTATTCCTAAAGGCGATATAAATGACGCAACAAGATTACCTGAATTTTATGATGGTATTTATAATTATTTCAAAGAACTCGGAGTAGAAGAAATTTAGTGAAGAGGGATAAATATGGATTTAATTGGACAAAAAGTAAATCATAAGTCTTATGGTGAAGGAACTATTGTGCTTATTACAGATAAATATTTTAAAATTGAATTTCCAGAAGGTGTGATAATACTGCAATACCCACAAGCTGTTGAAAAATTTATAAATGCTATAGATGTAGATGTTCAAAAAGCTTTGACAGACAAAATAAAAAAAGATAAAGAATCTGCGGATGAAGCAAAAAAGGTGTTTTTGCAGGAAAAGGAGAAAGAAGATGAACGAAAAAAATCCGCTTTATTAAATAAACAAGGAAAAATTGTAGGCAGAGATTTAGACAGTATGTTTTCGGCTGATTATAATGTAGAATATTTAGCGCGACATCCTATCCTTACATACCAAGAAGTTGAAAAACAGTTTGGTATAAAAATAGCAGGATTTGGAAGAGGAATAAATCCAACACAAACAACAATTGTTTTAATTTCCTCTATAAAAAAATCAGGGAATAGCTTTGTTTATCATGATAAATGGACTAAAGAAATTCCCAATTAGAGAAACAACCAAAGAAGCTGCAATTAAAACATAAAATGAGTTTCC
>CALAEU010000066.1 GCA_937891215.1 uncultured Clostridia bacterium | reverse complement strand
CGGCAGCGTCCTTTACTGCACGTCTTTCAACAGGTGTAACACCTGACGGAATACAAATCATAACTCTTGCTCTGTTAAAAGGCGAGTTACTTATAGCACGGCGGATAAATTCTTTAAGCATATCAGAAGTCATATCAAAGTCGGCAATAACACCATCTTTAAGTGGTCTTACCGCAGTAATAGAACCTGGTGTTCTGCCTATCATTCTTTTAGCATCAGCACCAACCGCAACAACAGTTTTCGGGTTAGTTCTTTCATCAACCGCAACAACAGATGGTTCTCTTATAACAATGCCTTTACCTTTAACAAATACCAATGTATTGGCTGTACCAAGGTCAACACCTATATCTTGTGAAAATAATTGTGAAAATATCATTTTTTTATTCCTTTCTCTCTCTTATTTTTTCTTCAGTATATATGTTACGAAAAATACTGATGCGAGTGCCATAACTATTGTAGCACCTGCAGAAGTATTTATATAGAACGATGTAATAAGTCCTGTTACACCACAAAGTAATGATATAACAACAGATATACATAAATAACTTCTTGAATTCTTTGCTACGTTCCTCGAAGTTGCAGCAGGAAGAATGAGCAATGAATTTATAAGAAGAATACCTACCGATTTAATTGAAAACATAACTGCAACTGCAACTGCAACCACAAAAATGTTTTCATAAAGAACAGTTTTAACTCCACGACTTGCCGCGAGTTCTCTATTTATAGAAATAAGTAAAAGTTTATTGTAAATAATTGACCATAAAACAAGAACACCAACAAGAACTACTAAAAGACTTAAAATTTCACCTGTTGTAACGCTTAAAATATCACCAACTAAATATGCTGAGTATTTTGAAAAGCCACCACCATAAGAAAGCACCAGAAGACCTAACGCAATCGAGGTTGAAGAAAATACGCTGATTACTGTATCGCTTGACGCGTTACCTTTATTTTTAACTCTTGTTATTACAAGTGACATTAAAACCCCAAATGCTAAAAGAGATATAATTTCATTTTCAATTCCTAAAAGCACACCGAGTGCT
>CALAEU010000065.1 GCA_937891215.1 uncultured Clostridia bacterium | reverse complement strand
GACCGATTTTAGCGGTATTATCAACATGGGTACCTCCGCACAGCTCAACCGACCTATCATCTACTGCAACCACGCGGACAACCTCGCCGTACTTTTCACCGAAAAGTGCCATAGCACCTTTTTTCTTTGCATCTTCAATTGCCATTTCTTCCATTGTAACAGGAAGTGCAGAGAGAATAATTTCATTTACTCTGTTTTCAATATTTGTGATTTCTTCACCTGAAAGAGCAGAAAAGTGAGAGAAGTCGAAACGAACTGCGTTTTCGTTTACTAATTGACCTGCCTGCTCAACATGAGTGCCGAGTTTTTCTCTTAATGCTGCCTGAAGAAGGTGAGCAGCAGTATGGTTTTTCATAATTGCTTCTCTACGGGCTTTATTAACACTTACAGAAACTTTGTCACCGACTTGGATTGTGTCGCCCTCAGTTAATGTACCGTGGTGAAGGAATACACCTTCTGCAGTTTTTGTAGTGTTGGTAACTTCAAATGCGTTGTCATTTATAGAAATAACACCTGTGTCACCAACCTGACCACCGCCTTCACCATAAAGGGTGGTTGTATCAAGAACAATTACACCATCTTGCTCTGCACCGATAAAGTCAACTTTTTCCCCATTTACAGCAATTGCTTTTACAGTTGCTTCACAATTAAATTCAGTGTAACCAAGGAATTTAGTAGCACCGATTTCTTTGAATGAAATATCAGAACCTTTCCACCCTTCGGTACCTGCAACTTTACGGGCAGCTTTTGCCATCTGTTTTGCTTTTTTGAGAAGGTCTTCGAATTCCTCGTTATTAACACTCATTCCGTTTTCTTCAAGAATTTCGCGTGTTAAGTCAATTGGGAAACCATAAGTATCCTGTAATTTAAAAGCATCTGCACCCGAAAGAACTTTGCCCTCAGTATTTTTCATCATTTCATTAAGAAGTTCAAGACCACTGTCGATTGTTTTATAGAAACTGCTTTCTTCCATAGCAATTACTTTTGTAATGTAATCTTGCTTTTCACGAAGAAGTGGGTATGCGTTTTCGTTTTCTTTAATAACTGTTTCGCAAACCTCTGCTAAGAAAGGTCTATTAATACCTAAAAGTCTGCCGTGACGGGCTGCTCTTCTTAAAAGTCTTCTTAAAACATAACCACGGCCAACATTTGACGGTATAACACCATCACCAATCATAAATGTAGTTGAACGGATGTGGTCAGTAATAACTCTTAATGAAACATCGTGTTTTTCATTTGCGTGATACTGGATGCCAGCAATAGAAATAATGTGTTTCATAATATTCCGGCGTCTAAGTCAGCCGAGTTCAGTGAAGTCCACCAGATGAACATTATCACTGTCGGTATGCCGGTGCAGGGCGTAAACGGTGAAGTGGCCGGCGGTATTTTGATGAATGTTAAGGTGGAAAATCAAAAAGAAGTAGTGGACAGCAGTTGGCGGTTAATTATCATCAGTAGTGCCATTGCCCTTGCGGTGGCGATTGTGACTGCCTTGTTTTATGTGCGTACACTTTCCAATCCGATTTTAAAGATTCGTCGAACCGCCCTGGAGCTGGCAGACGGTAATTACGAGGTGACTACCGATGTAAAACGAAGCGATGAAATCGGCGAGTTGGCGTATACCATGGACTTTTTGTCGGAAAAGCTGAAAGAAAACGAAATCGAGCGACGGAATCTGG
>CALAEU010000064.1 GCA_937891215.1 uncultured Clostridia bacterium | reverse complement strand
CCACCACCCAAGGAACATTATAAATTTTATAAAGTTTTCTACTCGCTTGAAAGTGCATAAATAAAAGCAAAATAACGACAAGGCGGTCCCCCTCTCTTCGAAGAGAGGTACACCTAAAAAACAACTTTTTCTTTTCATTTTCACTTTATTCTTTTTCATTTATTCTTTAAAAACAAACAACTCAGTTAACTGACCGAAATCAATTAACTGAGTTTTGTTTGATTTACTTGCAACTTATAAATCAAATGCGAAGCGTTTCCTTTAATTCCGAATTACGCATTACGAATTCCGAATTATAAAATCTCCACTGTACCGTCTTCGTAAACTTTGATTTTATCGCCTGTTTTAACAGTGTTTAAAAATTCTTCGCCAAGGCAGTCAACTGTTGGCATTGGAGAATCTGTCCATACTGCTGCTAAAACTGCACCTGCTGCTGCGAGTGAGTCAATATGTTCTGAGAAGAGCATACAAGCAGGAGCTCTGTCCATTGCTTTTGCGCAGTAGAGAACCATACCACCTGTTGTTGAACCGATTGTCTGTGGAAGACAGAGCGCTGTACCAACCATTGGTTGTTCATAAATATCTGTATTGTTCTGATCACCGCATTTAGCAGATTTATCGCCAAACTGAAGTGCATTCTGGAATGAAGCAAGGGTATTGAAACCATTGTGAGATACAAGAGCAGTTGCTTCAACTGTACCCGGTACTACCGGACGACCTTTAAATGTTTTCATCTTATTTTGCCCCCCTTTGTGATTATGTCAAGAATCTCGCTGTCTGTGTAGTAACGAGAAGTTGTATATGTTCTTAATTTGTTTGAGTTTGTAATAACCGGCATTTTCTTTGCGAGTGGGTTATTCATATACATAAGTGGGCAAATGTAACTGAGAACTACACCAGTTGCTTCAAGTTTTGCAGCGTATTCTGTTGCTTTAAACTCTTTAACAACTGCAGGAGCAGCAGTAAATACTGTTGGAATTGCAACCTTGCTTTTACCACTCTTTTTAAGACCTTCAACAACATTGTCTGTCCATTCTCTTAATTCAGCGTGTGAAAGATGTGGGCAACCAATAAAGCAAAGTTTAGGTGTTGCGTTCTTATCTTTCCACATAACTGGGTAAGAGTTTTTAACTCTTTCGAGTTCTGCGTCATCAATTATATAAGTTTGTGCACCTTCTGCAATGATGCTTTCACCCATTTCAACTGCTTCTGGTGTAAGACCTTCAATATGATAAAGACCAACTGCACCATTTGAAGCTGTAGCTGCACCAAAGTCTTTTAAATATGTACAAGCAGCATCATCTAATTCGGAACCAATCCACTGATCAAGTCCTTTTACATAAGGAACATCTTCCATAACTTTCATACCAATAGCACTACCTAAAACCTGTGCTTCTGGTTTTTTAGTTGTTTTAACTTCAACAATCCATGTAGCTTTTCTGCCTTCGTCAGTAACAAGACCGAAGTAAGGAACAAAGCCAACAATTGAACCCATAAGTTCAATAATACCTGAGTTACGGTTACAACGAGCACCTAAAACAGAGTTAGCGTAAACAACTGCACTTGATTCTGCCCATGAAAGAACGTCACCTTTTTTAGGAATGTTGCCAACTTCGTTCATATAGCAAGTACAAGTGTAAGACTCGTCATTAACAAGACCTAACTTTCTGAGTTGTTCGTCATAACTTGCTTGTTTTGAGTACATAAACTTCTTAAAAACAACATTTTTAAGGAAGTCTGAAGGCACTTCAGGAGCGAGTGGTTTAGGGTCAACGCTAAACTTTTGTTTAGATTTAACACCTGCTTCAATAAGTTGTTCCATAAGGTCATAAACTGGTGTCATAACCTTAAGACCGAAGCTTGTTACTAAATGTCCCATTTCGCTTGTAACAGGAATCATTTTTGTAGCACCGAAAGCTTCACCGTACATAACGAGAGTTTTCATAACTTTCGCCATGGTTTCCCCTTGTTGACCATCAAGAATGCCTTGTTGTTCAGGGGTAAGTTCCATTTTTGTATTCATTTCTTTCAACCCTTTCAGCTGATATTTTTTTACAAGTTTACTGCACAGCGATACGCTGAGCGGACAGCTTCAAACACTCTGGCACCTTTAAAGCTGTCACCAATATTATAAATTTCTTTTGCGGCATGTATCTTCACACAATCATAATAAAGCATTGGCGAAGGTACAACCCCAGTTGCGAGAACAACCATATCTGAAAACAATGTTCTCTCTTTATAATCTTCACCGATTTTTGTGAGAATGTCAAGTGGATTTTCAACATTTTCAGGTAAAATCGGGTGCCATGTAACATAAGGGTCAGGAACGTTTTTGTGCGTATTCTGAAGCACATTAACCCTGTGCCCGTCAATAGAAACAAGTTTTGTACAATTGAGAAGTTCAACACCTGCTTCTTCTAAATAGTGAATTATATGACCACGGTTTGCAGTACACGCACCATTCATTATGTACTTATCCATTTCGACAACTTTTACATCTTTGTCCAGTTCATATTTAAGGAAGTACGCAGTTTCCGCACCTACAACTCCGCCGCCTACAACTACAATATTCTGAGCATCTTTAACTAATTTCGGATTATTCAAAACATCGGTTGCAAAAACTACATTATCTGAATCAATACCCTCTACCTTGGGTTTCGACTGTACTGCACCTGTTGCAACTAAAATTGCATCATAACTTTTTGCTTTTAAATTCTCTGCTATTGCAGTAGCTTTTATAAACTCAAAATCATCATTTTTCTTTAGATTTTCAACTGTCTTTTTAAGATAATCAAGATAATTCTTAACTTCATATTTAATTTGTGCTTTACTGCCAGGTACAAGATTACCGCCAATTTCACTTTTTTCGTAAAGGTCAACCGCGTGCCCTCTTTTTATAAGAGTTTCAGCAGCTACAACACCTGCAGGACCTGCACCGATTACCGCAATATATTTTTTCTTTTCTGCCTTCCTAATTTCGCGACTGTACTCTTCTTCGAACGCAGTACGCGGATTAACCGCACATTGTGGGTGACCGCCCTCGACAAATTCGTTAAGACACGCTTCCTGACAACCGATACAAGGGCGGATTTCTTCAACTCTACCACTGTATGCCTTATTGCACCATTCAGCGTCTGCAAGTAATGGTCTGCCGAGCATAACCATATCGCATTTATTATCCCTTAATGCCTGTTCAGCTAAATCGGGGTAACCTAATTTACCAACCGCAACAACAGGCACAGGAAGACCTTTATTTGAACGGACATCATAATCAACAAAAAACCTTTTTACAATCTCTGCAACACCGAGATAACACCCAGACGGCATTGAAGATGGAGGATGTGGAAGCCACCAGTTATCGTAGCAACCGAGGTCAATATCAAACATATCGACACCCGCTTCAACAAGATTTTTCATATATCTTAATGTATCTGCAATAGTTCTGCCATTCTTAAACTTTTTAAGTGACGGAACTGTATTCATTCTTTCTTTATATGTTTCATTCAGCGCAAGTGATAAGTCAATTCTGTACATAATAGGGTAATCATCCCCTACTCGTTTACGAATTTCTCTTACCATATCAAGACCGAAATTCTCGTAATTTGCGTATCTGCCTATTTTTCTTCTGTTGAATGCAGGGTTCGTCATTTGTTCCAACAAATAGCCCTCGTGACCGTGAAGATACACACCATCAATATTACAAGCCTTTGCATCTGCTGCACCCTGACCAACATTTTTAATTATTCGTTTAAGTGATAAATCTGAAAGTCTCAAACACGGAACTATGCTCATATACCAGTTAGGATTAAATGACGCGCTTCTTGGGAATTTAAACTGATTTGTAAGACATTGGGGATTCCCGACTCTGCCAAGACCAGGTGTCAACTGTATAAAAAGTGTAGAACCGTACGCGTGGCACATAGCCGCTAAATCTCTCCACGGAGCAAAAACTGTTCTTGTTCTGTCAATTCGTGGAAAATATGAAAGTTCGCCTTTTTCAATAAGAGATTTATCAATACCAAAAGAAACGGGAACTAAACCTGTTGTTATAAGACCAACACCACCACGGGCACGTTCTTCAAAATACTTGAGCATTTTTATATTGGGTTTACCAGTTTCGTCACACATTGAAATATTGCCCATGGGTGCCATAACAACACGGTTTTTTACTATGATACTATTAATTCTTATAGGTGTAAACAATTCGTTATATGGGTATAACTCTTTTGTCATCTTTGGAATTTCAAAACCCTTTTTCCACCAGTCTGCAAACTGGTCGGTAAGTTGCATCATTTTTTTATCAAAATCCAAAAGTTACACCCCCAAAACACATCTTATTAATTATAACATATAGTTTTTCAAATTAAAATAGTTTTTGTCAAAAATTTGTCAAAATTTCATCAAAAATCAGACCAAAATAAAATCTTGTGGAGATAGAAGAAGACCATCTACTGTAACAACAGATTTATTGTAATTAATATAAACTACTTTATTGTATCCGTAAGTCACTTTATAAACACCATTTAAAAGTTTTTCGTGAGAAGTCATAGGTAAATTCTGTACTGCTTTTAATGATTTCACCTTCGAGTAATACTGTGCAGTCTGTGTTGCATAAGTACCATAAGACAAACCATTACATTCTTCGTAAGTAAATAAGAATGAAGGCACTGCACCATATTCAATAGATTTTAAAATATCAGTCCATCCACCTTTTGTTGCATTCACAGGTTCACTGCCATAAACAACAGAACCATGAATTACCATTTGTAAAAGTGGAACGCTTGTAATTGCCACATTCCCCACAAGTGTTGACTGTGATGGTACTGAAGATACCGCTGAAGCACCACTCATAAGCCATAACGCAGGTTCACTTAACATAAGAGCTGAATTAACTGAAAGCGCTTTTGCATTTTCCTTTGTTTTTTCAAGCATTTCCTGACGATTAATTTTTTTATTACCATCAGTAAAAAGTAAGAATGACGCATCATTCAAAGCGATATTTAAATTCTCAACAGAACTGCTTAATTCATAAGAATTTGAAATATTTTTACCAGAAATAGAACTATCAGAAACTGCGGTATATAACGACTCTTTACCCATATAAAAATATTGTTCGTTATAAAGTGGTGCTCTAACAAGACCTTTCTGATTAGCAATTGCAGTACCACCTGAGAATATATTTACATCTAGCCAGATAGAACTTCTCTGTTCATTTGCAAGTTTACAAAGTGAAGTAAGATTTTCGCTACCACCCAAAGACTTTAAAACAGGATTTTTAGAAACTGTATCACCTTTTAAACCACCCTTTAATGCACCTGAATATCTTAAAGTGATATTTCGTACACCTTTGGAGTTAAGAAGCGAGATTATTTCAGACGCATCTTCAAAACTCGTAAGCACATCACTACCCTTTTCACTACCTATAACATTTATAAAAAATGGCAAATCACCAAAATCATATTTTATTGAATCTGGAAGATAACCTTTTTTTATAAAGAAATCGCGTGCTATAACTGCGAGTGTGTTATATGAATTTTTCTGAATTTCTGAAAAATCAAATGTTAAAGAAACTATACCTTCATACTGACTAGATAGTTTCATAGCAGTATTTTCACCTGCAACAGCAGTTAATGTAAATTCAGAATATAAATTACCCCTGCCTACAGTTTTAAAACGATTACAATAAATTGTCGAAAGAGCATCGCCATCTGATATAAAAACGGTTAAAAGTTCCTTATTACTTGCAAGGGCATAACAAGGAAGAAGTGCACCCTTTTTATAATCTTCAACTGCAATATCACTACCATAAACTCTGGAGGATATTTTAAAATCTTCTGAGATTTCCTGAGATAAATCGACTAAAGCACCTGAACCGTCAGGAATAATAAAATGTTCACCTTTTAATGCATCATTTACAGATAAAAGTCCTGGAAGAAGCGACAATTTCTCAACATATAATCCGTTTGAACATTTAATTTCATTACAATCCACAAAAACTTTTAAATTGCCATTTTCAGTAGTAAAGACAACAGGCACCTCCACTACAAAACCTGTTAATTTAAAACCTTCTTTTGCACTTTCCTTATCTTTGAAAAATGAAAAAACTATTTTCAGAGAATTTTTTTCTTCAGTTATCTGGAATGCACCAAAATCCACACTATTAGAATTGGAATTCATAATATATGAGTTACCTTTTCTGTCGCGTACAGTAATATTTAAAAGTGACGAATTATTATCTTTTGACGCAACTTTACCCATCGGCAACAGAACTTTATTATCAGAAGATTTTTTTATTGCAACAAATGCTGTTTCAGGATTATACAAAAGTGTATTCCCTTTATTATCTGAAACAGAGGCTTTGTAAGAAGATATATCATCTTCAAAACTCACTTTTTTACCCGTAAGTACTGTTTCTTTTATTGTGCCACCACTCAAGAAAAATGCACCTGTCAGAAGCACGGCAACAAGCAACACTGATACTACGGATATTATAATTTTAACTTTTTTTGAAAGGTTGATTTTTTTCATAAGTGTTATTACCTACATAAAATTTTTATAATATATTATAATACCACGCATTTTTAATACTGTCAAACACCTTTATTTTCTTAAATTCTTGTAAATTTACTGTACATATATAACAAAAATTCAAAATACTCTTGTAAAATTCTTTAATTTAGTATAAAATAGGAGCGTTATTTACTTGTTATAAAGTAAAATATATTATGAAAAGAAAAGGATTGAATAGCAAATGGCTAACAACGAAATTAAGACAAATGCTGAAATTTATCGTGAACAGCGTAAAGAACGTCTTGACAAAGCTAAAAAGAAAAAACATTCTGCAAAAAAAGACCTCGCGATAAGAATAATAGTTAAAACTATTGTTATTTTAGTTTGTGTTGGTTTTATCGGTGGTTTTACTGGTAACCTTCTTCTCAATGTTTTCAATGTTCCACAGAAGGTTCTTACAGTAGCAACTTACAACGACACAAAACTTTCTGGTGCTGAGTACAACTACTACTATATGTCATTGTACAATCAGATTTATCAGATGTCTTACCAATATGAAAGTATGTACTCAAGTTATGGCTCAGGCTACGGTGTTTATTTCACTGGTTTTGATATGTCTCAGGACCCTGCTGAACAGGACTACCCTTATGACGATGCTCCTGAAGGCGTTAAAACCTGGGCAGACTATTTCAGAGTAATGGCTTCAACAAGAGCATTCCTTATGGATGAAATGTACAAAAAAGCTACAAGTGATGAAGCTAAAAAAGCAGGTTTTGAGCTTTCAGAAGAAAAGATGAAAGAAATCACTGACAGCATTGACGAATCTATCAAAACACTTGAAGAAGGTGCAAAAGAAGCATCTTTCGCATTAGATAACTACATTGCTCGTACTTGCGGTGAAGGTCTTTCAGAAAAATCTTACAGAGAGTTACTCGAAAAAGACTCTATCGCACAGGAATACCTCACATGGTATCAGGAACATACAACTGATTCTTACACAAAAGAAGAAATTGCTAAATATTTCGAAGAAAACAAAACTGATTTCGTTACAGTAAGTGCACGAGTTTTTGAGGTTTCTTATGCAGAACCAGAAGAAGGTAGTAAAGATAAAGCTTACACAAAAGCTGAAGCTGAAAAAATCGCTAACGAATTCAACTCAAAAATCGCTAACGAATCATCATTTATTTCTCTCGCAAAAGAATATGCTCCTGCATCATTAAAAGAAACTTATGAAAACGATGCTGCAACACTACAGAAAGATGTTCACGCTGCTGATATTTCTTCAAGCGAAGCAGTTACAGAATGGCTCTTCAGCGAAGACAGAAACATTGGTGATAAAACAGTTATTGAAGATGAAAAAGCACAGAGTTTCACTATTATTTACGTAGTTTCTCCTGTTTCCCGTGACGAAAGTGTTGCAAGTACTTCTGTTCGTCACATTCTCATTCAGGCAGAAACAACTGACGAAGAAGGCAATTCACTCGCTAAGGATGTTATTGAAAAGAACTTTGCAGATGCAAAAGCAGAAGCAGAAAAGGTTATGCAGACATGGAAAGACAATGGCGCAACTGAAGAAGCATTTATTGCTCTTATCGCAGACAACACAGATGATACTGCTTCAATTGAAACAGATGGTCTTTATGACGATGTCAAAGCTGGTGGACAGTATGTTGCTGAATTTACGAACTGGGCTATTGACCCTGCTCGTAAACCTGGTGACGCAGACCTTGTAAAAACTGAATTTGGTTACCACTTTATGTACTTTGTTGAAGCATCAAGTGACGCCGCTTGGGAAAGTGAAGTTCGTTCTACATTAGCAAGTAATGACTACAACGCTTTAGTTGATGGCATTTATGAAGATGTTGAAGAAAACTTACAATCAAATGACACCTTCCTCAAATTCTTTGCAGACAGACTTGAGAAAACCATTTCAACAAGATTTTAATTAAGATTACAATAAAAATGACCTGCACAAAGCAGGTCATTTTTATTGTATCATTTTCTTAAAAAATAAATTAGCATTATTATAAAAAAGATTATTAAGTAATTCTTTTTTATAACCACTTTTTAAAAACGCACTATAAATTTCTTCAATTGATTCAATACCACAAATACCATCACTTAATTCACAACCATCAAAATCTCCGCCGAAAGCAATTACATTTTCGCAGCCTCTTTCTAAAAGATACTCAAGATGCACCTTTAAAGCATCAATACCGCTTTTATTCTCTACATCAAGAAAATCTTTATAGAAATTAAGACCTATAAGTCCACCACGATTTTTTATAATTTCAATTTGCTCATCCGTAAGATTTCTTTTTATGCCAGAATTTGTAGTTACTATACAGGGATTCGAATGACTTGCGATAAAAGCTCTTTGGGTATTTTCTGCTACATCAAAAAAACCTTGTCTGTTAAGATGCGAAACATCAATCACCATTTTAAGTTTTTCACATTTTTTTATAACTTCTTTTCCGAATTCAGTCAATCCCCCATCCGAAAAAGCACCCGATGCAATTTCATTTGGTGCATTCCAAGTAAGAGTAAGAATTCTCACTCCACGGTCATAAAGGTGATAAAGACCATCTATAGTACCACCCAAAGCCGCACCACCCTCAACTGCAAGAATTGATTTTACTCGCTTTTCATCTTTCTTTAAAGGGTTATATTTAGTTATAAGGTCTTTATTCCTTAATATTTCAGAATTATAATAATCACAGACGGTGTCAAAATAAGACACTGCTTTTCCTTTTCGTAATTCATCGGGTATCCATATTGCAAAAACTTGTGTATAGCTTTCAAAACCTGTTGCTTTTTCCAACGAAATGTGCAAATTATTTTTTCTTAAAGAAGTTTTATTTTTATAACATTCCCCTATTGTATCACAATGCAAATCAAAGAACTTCATAAGAAACACAACCTAAAACGCATTTTTGATATGATTAAGACTCACAACTGACCGTTTATTAACAATAATTTCTATAATATCGTAACGGGGCGTAAGTTTTGTTTCATATCTTTTCATATATATTGCGGCACTGCTTTTAATATTCTCTTGTTTATTAAAATCGACTGCGGTTGACGGTGGCAGAAACCCACCCTCTGTTCGCGTTTTCACTTCCACAAAGCATATATTTTTACCTTTTTCGGCAACTATATCTATTTCACCGACATAAGTTTTAAAATTAGCAGTTTTAATTATGTAACCCTTTTCACGAAGATACTTTGCCGCCTCCTGCTCACCAAAAGCACCTAATAATCTACTATCCATATTATTCGCCTAAAATTTTCTTTAAAAATGTTCTTCTGTGCACTTTTGAAACGCCATATTTTTCAATCATTTCATAATGGAGTTTAGTACCATACCCTTTATGCTTACTGAATTGATATTCAGGGTATTGTTTGTCAATTTCCAGCATAAATCTGTCACGGCTTACTTTTGCAATAATAGAGGCGGCAGCAACTGAAATGCATTTACCATCGCCTTTTACAATTGTTTCTTCCTTAACACCTGTTTTTGGGTATTGGTTACCGTCAACATATGCAAAATCAGGTTTTATACTCAAGCCCTCAACTGCTCGTTTCATCGCTAAAAATGTTGCATTCAATATATTTATTTCGTCAATTTCTTCTTCAGTTGCAATGCCAACACTGTAACAAAGAGCATCTTTTATAATATCATCATAAACCGTATCGCGTTTCTTTTCAGAAAGTTTTTTAGAGTCATTTAAAACAGGGTGAGAGTAATCCTTAGGCAAAATAACTGCAGCCGCAAATACAGGCCCTGCAAGTGGACCACGCCCTGCTTCGTCTATACCACAAACCACCTTGTACCCTTTTTCGTGTGCCGTAATTTCATAACTGTAATCTAACATATCTTTCACCTGTATCTTTTCGGTTTAATAAAGAAGTCGGGCTTTATGCCCGACTTCTATTTTACTCGTATTCCTTTGGATATTCAAGAGTTAATTTACCTAATTTCCCTGCCCTGTATTCATCCAATAAAATCACAGAAGCTCTTTCGGTATCTATTTCACCACCTGAAATTAAGAAACCGCGTTTTCTGCCAATCATCTCTAAAATTTCATAATCCTCTTTGTCGCTGAAATCCGTAATTTTAAATCGTTCTGTAAGTCTTTCGGCATAACCATTTTTAAGAACTGTTATAAGTTTAAGTGCCAGTGTTTCACTGTCTAAAACTTCATCTTTTACAGAACCTATAAATGCCAATTTGTCACCAACTTTAGGGTCATCAAATTTAGGCCATAAAACGCCAGGTGTGTCTAAAAGTTCAATACCATTGCCAACTGCAAACCAACTGTTGCTTCTTGTAACACCAGGTTTATCAGCAACTTTAGCACGATTTCTGCCTGCCATTTTATTTATAAATGAAGATTTACCTGTATTAGGTATGCCCACAACCATAACTCTCAATGGTTTACCTGCCATGCCTTTTTCTGTATT
>CALAEU010000063.1 GCA_937891215.1 uncultured Clostridia bacterium | reverse complement strand
GAAATCAATTAACTGAGTTTTGTTTAATTCACCTTGCAACTTGCACACTTGCTACTTGCAACTGAGACTAAGACACAGAACCGTCCCTCTGTCTTGATTGCTACCATGTAAATTGAAAAAATACTTCTTAACTATTCACTATTACTTCTTACCTCAATCAACCGAGCCCTGATTGCCGTCAATCTATAAATTTACCATTTACTAATCCATGTTTTAATTTTTTTATTTCTTTCGGATAATAAATCGCGAGTGCCTCTTTGGATTTTTTACCATATTCAAAATATTTTCTCGAGTACTCTAATTTACTCTCATCTTCTTTAGATTTCAAAAATATCTCAATTGTTTTTTTTCGAGCTCTATTACCTATACGCAATTCAGCTATTTCTTCCCAAGAATATTCCCATAAACAATCATTTTTGAGATGATTTGAAATTCCTGTATCATCTATTAAGATATATTCTTCGGGAGAGATTATAAAAAAAGTCAAATTAAAAAGAAAACCAAAAAAAGTAAGTAAAAAATACAAAAAATCAAAACACAAAATAAAAAGAGAAGCTAACAATAACATACATAGAACTATTATCGTTTCAATAAATAATATTTCCCGTCTTCTAAAAAACATATAATAAGTCTCCTAATAAACAATTTAGAGTAGCATAGATGCTATACCACCTAAAACATCACACACAGTTTCAGAAAGAAGTGTACCTACTGCATTCAATACATTTACTAACGCTACACTTGTAGAGCCAATTGTACTCAACATAGGTCCTGCACCTGAAAACATTCCGCCAATCATAGTAACTAATCCCATTCCAGCCGAATACGCAGCAACATTTTTGCTTATTGGTCTATTATCTATTTTCGCAGAAGAAAATTCACTTGCAAACGCACCTGCAAAACCAGAAATAAACCCTATATTTAAACAAGTAAACAGTTTATTTAAAGCAGATACACCAATAAGTTCTGTAGCAGCCAAATACAATTCTCCAGCATATCCCATACCTAGTCCAGAAAAGGTACCTAAAACGATACCACCTATCCAACCAGCAAAAGACGAACCACCCGATGCTTCTGATATATAACTACCAATTATTGAGTTTACCCCAGCACATATAAATGTTGGACCTGCAAAAGTACCAACCCCTGTAAGAATTAATGCAATTCCACCAACAAACATAAGACCGCTTATTGTCCATTGCCACCATTCTGGTGCACATCCTGTTGGGTCTGTATATTTTATAGGATTGTTACAACAATATATAAACATATTGAAGCAAAGAATATTTACACCCGTACCTATATATTCAACTCCATCCGCACTAATAAACCTACCAACCTGCGGATTGTAATATCTACTTTGAAGATAATATAAACCAGTCTCACTATCATAATAATACCCACGATAACGAATAGGGTTAAGCTCCGCAAAGTTGATTCCTGTGATGTCAGTTTTATTTATTACGTTACCCCAAGCATCATACTCGTAAGTTACAACACAAGTACCGTTATTGTCATAAAGTGCAACGACATCACCTTGTTGATTTGTAAGCACAAAATATTCATGCATAGCGTTACTATTATCATAGTAACGAATAGCAGAAAGGTTACCACTTGCGTCGTAAGAATAATAGAATTTTAAATTTCCACGAGTTTCGTAACGAAGTAGACCACTTACATAATGATATGTAGATTTTACATTGTTATGTATTTTTGTGACACGGAGACCATCTGCGTCGTAAGTGTAAGCAACACTTGTTGAACCTTTTGTGTAGTTTGTTAACTCTCTGCCATACCAGCTAAGATTTGCACCCAAGTAATTTGTAGGGTTACCAATAGCGTCATATTTTATTTTCTCATTTTCTGAAATCTCATTGTCACCATTAAGGTTGACACTTTTTAAAATATGATTCCAACCAGCATTAGCATCTTTACCATAGTTATATTCAATAACTGTTGGTGTGCCATCAGAATCGGTTATTGTTTTATTTGAAATATTACCTAAATCATCATAAGTGAATTCAGTTTTCGTAGTTATAGTATTATTGTTATTATCTTTTTTACTGATTGTTTCACTTAAAAGTTGGTTTTTTTCGTCATAAGTGTAAGAACGATAAGCACTCATCGTGTCTGGAGTACTTCTTTCAGATTTTTTAATTTCTGTAATATTACCTACTATATCATAATAATACGTGTACGCAGTATTGTCAAGTATTTCTCTTGCTAACTGTGTTGTTTTATACTTTTTATCACTTAAATCTTTGTTGTAAATCTTTGCTGTGTAATATGAATAATCACTGTTAATTGTTGAGTTTCCTATTGTAAGTGATTTTTTGTTTAATCTGTTAAGACTATCATAAAAATAATCAACATATTTTGTACTTGAACCATTGATTTTATAACGAGAAATAAGGTTGTCTCTTGAGTAATACTCAGCATCAACATTTCCAGAATCTTTAGAATAGAAATACTCATCAGTTGCAGTAAAACCACCAAATTCACTTGCAACTTTTGTTACGTTGTTTCTGATGTCATAGGCAATTTCTGTTGAGCCTATGTGTGCAGAAGTAGAACGGGTCTGAATTTCCTGACGAACTATGCGACCCAGAGAGTCATAGTTATACAAATACATAAGGTCGTTTTCAGCATCTTTATGGTATGTAGTTCTGCCTGAAGCATCGTAACCCCAACTATAACATATTTTTTCTGTTGAGGTTTTATTTCCGTTCTCGTTTATTTCTACATTTGTTTTCTTGACTGTACTTACTAACCCTAAGTTGTTATAGTTGTTAGTTTTTTGGTCTTCGTTACCATATTTTACATTCAGCAACGCACCGTTGTTTGTTCCATAAATATTTGTTGCAAGTACCTGGTTACCAACTTTGGTTTGTGATTTATTACCATAACTGTCGTAAATGAAACTATAATTTTCACTTTTACCATCAATACCGCTGAAAATGAGCTTATTCAAACGATTACCATTATAAAAGTAATCTATATTTGTTCCAACGGTTGTAACTCTGGAAAGTTTTGAATATGAATCATCATATTCATTATAAGTTACTACATTATTGGGGGTTATAATATCTGTAATAACACCGGTTTCTGGATGAATCGTAAAACTCGTTTCATAACCGTGTTGATCATAAACTGCAGAAACTATTGCACCATTATTCTCAGTATCAATTGCCTGTTCAGTTTTTATAGAAGCTGTTCCAGCAGGATTCTGTAATTCAGAAGTATTAATAATACCATTTTCATAATAATTGTTTTTAGTTATAATACCTCTTGCTGATTTTGTAGTTAATAAATTATGTCTTGTGTCATAAGTAGCAGTTGTGGTATATCCTGCAGTGTCAGTATATGATGTTAAATCATCTCTGTCGTTATACTTTGTATTAACTTTTTGTTCAGAGTTAACTGCAGTTAAAATAACGTTACCATCTTTATCGTATGTGTATGTGTGTGTTTGTGCTTCATCTTTTATTAACTGTATATGGTCAAAATATGCCGCATTTTCCTGACAAGCATACACAGGTATAACTGTAATGTAGTTAGGGGTGTAGGTGTAACCACTTGCAGGGTTGGTGTATTTAAGTGCAAAACTTATTGATGTGTATTGCCAACCTGAAATTGTTGTGTTAAATTCAGCCGCATCTTTATTCTGATAAACAGTTGATGTATTACCATTTGAATCTTTACGGGTATAATATACTCTTGGAATAATTTCAAAAGATGAGTTGCCATCGTGACAGGTGTCATTTACTGCATTAGCCGCACCCCAACCACTGACAATATATGTGTCATTTTCATCAGATTCAATTGGTATTGTCTGAAACATACCTTTAATTTTCAGTGCATCGCCATCAATTCTTAAAGCACGGCTACCGTCTTTGTGACCATTTGCTGAACTACCGTCTATAACTGTGCCACTACTGTTTGTTGTTACGGTAAATACTTCGTGTTCAGTCCACGAAGTTGGTTTGTTTGATGTATGTTTTTCAAAACTGCTGTTTTCTAAAAGGTTGCAACTGTTTGCAACAGAACCCGTTTCAAGTTGAAGTCCGTCAAAGTAAGCTGTACCTGTAACAGAACGCAATTCAAGAAAAGCATAAACGCCTGTTGCGTCAGATGGTAATGTTGTAGTTACTGAAAGTCTGCGCCAACCATTGTTTATTTTTGTGTCAGTTACTTTTGTTATTTTTTCACTTGAAAATACTGTGTTATTATTTGCAGAACCATAAGAAACTAAGGCAAGTGAAGCACCGGCAATATCTGAACTTTTTATAGAATTAATTGCAGTTACCTTAACATAAGCTGAAAATGTGTATGTTTTTCCACCTGTAAGACCTGAAACTAACTGTTTGTAATAACTACCACCGTTAGCGTCATTAATTGCTGAGTTAGATAATTTAAAAGATTTTTTACCAAAATACTTTTGTTCAGTTACCATAGTTTGAGTAGCTGTTTTGTTTATTGTTGCACCGGTCCAGTTTTCGCTTTTTTCAGCACCATTATTGTATAACAGGTTAACTGTGTTTTTACCTAAAGAGCTACTTGTACTTATTTTATTTGCAGAACCAAGTGTTGAAGCACCAGATGTATAACTACAGTTACCGGCACCAATTTCAACACCTGAACCGAAACTTACTTGTTGTGAAATAGGTTTACCACTATCGTCAAACTGTATTGTGGTAATAATATCGTCCGCGCCTTTTGTATTATCATCTTTGTAATGGAAACCGTCCATACCTGCAGTTCTTACAACAGTTTTGTTATAAGCGCTTCTGTCAAAGGTTACTACCTGACCTTTAACAGAAGTATTTGCTGTGACAGAGCTGACTTGTCTGCCAGTTTCTTTTGATGTGTAGTCAAAATTAAGGGCGTAACCATTAAAACCTCTTACAAAGTTAATTAAACCTTCTGAACCGTCACCTTCATAATTTATCTCGGTGTAAGTATCATCAGGATATGTTATTTTTTTCAAAAGTCCTGATGATGTTGTAAAATTCACTGTTCTGTTTGCACTGTCGGTAATAGATTCTATATATCCGTTAGAGACACCTGAAGAATCAGTGTAGTAGTTAAATGTAAATTTACGTCCTGCACCATCTACAACGTAGTCAATCATCTGGTTATTATCGTAAGCAGATGGATTTGCAGTTTTAAAATATATCCAGATTCCGTTATTGTTACTGTCTTTCTGGCAGTAAAGGTTACCCTGGTCGTTAAAATACCACAAATTACCGCCTTTATCCTTAATTCTGTAAAGATATCCACCGCTGTCATTTGTAGTTAAAATTAACCCTAAACCGTCCTCATCTTTATACACAGTAGCACCATCTTCAGTTGTTTTCTGAATGTAGTGCTCAGTACCATCACCATCGGTGTAAACAAAAGGCCAATTTTCTGCAGCAACACCAGTTAAACCATATTGTGTTGATGGTAAAACAGTTTGCTGAATATTGAGTCTGAAACCTCTGCCGGGTGAGGTTTTAGATGAACCATTTTTACCGGCACATAATCTTACACTTGCGCAGTAGTTATTAAAAACTGCACTAAGTGTTAAAGGCATAATTTCACTTACACTTGAAAGAATTGGTAACGTGTAAACAAGGTTACCTGTGTAGTCATTTATATATGTTGCACCAGCAGTGTCGTTAGAGTAACTTGAAAAACTCCAGTAATCCTCAATACCTTTGTTGTTTCTGTATTCAACAATAATTCTTGGGTAAGTATTTGTTCCTGTGTTTTCAGCAGAGAAAAGTCGAGTTCTTTTTGCTTTTGACTCATCTGCTGATTTTAACATTAAACCATAGTTGGCAGAACCCTCATACCAGGCTTTTACTGATTTTGTAATATCAAATATATATTCTGCATTAGCACCGCTTTTAAATTGGCAATAGTCAAGTACAGTACTGTCATAAGTTGGTTGTGCATTCCATGTAACAGTTCTATCGTTTGCCCAGTTTTTTGTTACGTTGTGAATGTTGAGGTAACCGGCAGAACCATCACCCATATCAACGTCTTTTTGCCAGAAATGTATTCTTGCATTTGTAATAACACTGCAGTTATCAGGGAGCTCTGGTAAATCAAATTTAATAAATGTTCTTGTTTTACCATAACTGTTGTAGCCTGCATAAATGTAGTAGTCAAAAGGGAATGAGGTACTTGCCTGACTGTTATCTACATAGCAGTCGTAAGTTTTCAAACGACCTACATCAAGCACAATTGTCGGGTCAATTACAACTGGGTAATTTCTCTGTTTGTCGTTTAACCAGTTGTTAGACGCTTCAACTGTTAAAATATATGTACCATTTTTCTCTTTTATATCCATTGTGACATCGTAAGAGTATTCTCCATTAGCATCGTACATATATGGCTTCATAATAGAAGAAACAGCCTTTATGTATTCTTTGTCTTCATAAAGAGTAATAGAGCCGTCTGCTTCTTTTTTAGGGAAAAGTCCGTCTGTGTCAACAGCAAATTCAAATTTATTTTTGTCTTGCTTACTGTTTAAAACAATGCTTTCTTTAATCTGATTAGAAGAAATTTCATATTCAATGTCAATATTATTGTAAACGTCTTCGTAAGCAATAGCACTTTTCTGGTTGTCAATTTTTAATTTTTCAGCGTTTTTATCAGCACTTTCTTCTATTAATGCTTCTCCTGAAAATTCTTCAATAATTTCATTTGACTTTAAATGTTTGTGGTTTTTTACTTTAGCTTTAGATTTTTTATTGAAAATCTTCTTTTCAACAACAGGGGAAAATTTAATTTTGTAATCTTTTGTTGAAACTTCTATCTGAGTTTCATTATCTTCTGAAAATTCTTCGGGAAATGACATTTCACTGTCAGAATTTTCAATCAAGAATTCATTTTCGTTTGTGTTTTCGTTTTTAGTAATGGAGTAGTCGTATTCTTTCCATTCTCCATTTTCTTTGTAATGAACAGGCTGAGCGTACTGTGCGGCCATATATGAACCGTCTGACATTCTGAAATATTTGGTGTATTCAGTTCGATCTTCCTTTATTTCAGAAATAATCTCAGCTTTAGTTGCTTCTTCTGTTTCAACTTCTTCTGAAACAGTATTATCTTCGGTATTTTCTGTACTTTCACTTGTAGCTTCAGTAACTTCCATAGCAAAAACTGGTGTCGCTACTGAAAACACACTTAAAAGTGTCACTACAGATAATATCAATGATAATATCTTTGTTGTTCTTTTCATTTTCTTTTTTCTCCTTCATCTTTAATATTAACCCTGAACTTAAACTTTGCTTTGTTCAACACCCCTTAGGGTGAAAGGAATTATCCGAACCATGTTTTTTATAGACGGATTTCCGTTCACTCTTCGTTAAAATACTCGCAAATCCGTGAAGGATTCGCTCCGTTTTTGCCTTGATTGACCAAAAATCCGTTCTATAAAAAATCTTCGACCTATAAAGCGAAAGATTTTCATTGGATTTTTTGTGTTGAGGGCGAAGTAAGGCTGACGCCTTGCAAGACCGAAACGCCAAAAAGACTTGAAAATACTCGCTTTTAGGCAGGTTCGGATAACTCATTTCACCCTTAAATGAATTTTGCATAGTTTACATATTTCGGGTCCATATATATATGACAAAAAACGCTGAAAGGTACATAAAAATTTTTTTGTTTCCTAAAAATTGGATAAATAGACAAAAATCATTCTCGTTCGAAAGCAGTTTTTGTTTAAAATATTGTTTCGGAATATCAAACATAATTTTTTCTGAACAACTGACCACCGACCACCGACCACCAACCACCGACCACCAACCACCGACCACTGACCACTGACTCACTGACTTACTAAAAATTTGATTGCTTTTTTATATGTAGTGTGATAAAATAGCTTGGAATGGGGGTATTCCTATGGCTAACGATATTATTTTTAAAACAAAAGCATTCGGTGGTTTTAACAAAGAAGAAGTTATGACTTACATAAACCGCCTTATTTCAGAGAAAGAAGAACTTGAAAACAAGTGTAAAGAAATTACTGATGAAAATAACAACTTGAAAAATGAAGTTTCAGAAATTTCTCAGAAATTAAAAGCTGCTGAAGAAAAAGCTGATAATGAAGTTAAAGAGCGTGAAGATGTTCTTAAAATTTTAGAAGCTGAAAGAGAAGTAAAAGAAGCAATTTACAATGAAAAAGAAGAATTTAATGTAGAAATTTTAAAACTCAATAAAGAACTTAATGAGCTTAAAAACAAACCTGTTTTAACTGAAGAAGATGCAGAAGTTTTAAAAGCAGAAAATGCAAAGTTAAAGGCAGAATGTGACAAGTTGAAGGCTATGGAGCAACAAGTTGGTGCAGCTATGCTTGACGCAAGACTTCGTTCAGATGAACTTATTAAAGAAGCAGAAAAAAAGGCAGAAGTTGTAAGAAAAGATGTTTACGATGCTATTGGCGACACTGCTTTAAAAATTGATGAACTCTCAGGTGGTATTACCGAAATTGCCCGTAATTTCACAAAAGCGGTAAGCGAAGTTGAAATGAGAATAAGCGTTCTTACAGGTAATATGAGCAAAACTGCACAAGCTCTTATTTCAGATAATTTAGAAGCATCACCTTTAAGAATTCAAAATACAGTAGTCGAAGAAACAGAAGTAACTTACAGTGATTTAGTAAGCGGTATTGAACAGAGTATTGCAGATTCTGTAACTGAAGCAGAGCAGGAAATCGAGAGTGTAAAAGACTCATTTTCTGATGATGAACAAAAAACAAAAATCAAAATTAAGGCAAAGCCGGTAGAGTAAATTGAAAGAATATTATTTTGATACAAGTAATATAAATGAATGGGTAGAACTCTTAAAAAAAGGCGACAGAGTTTATTTAAGTGGTACTATTTACACCGCTCGTGATGCGGCACACAAAAAAATAGTTGCACTTTTAAATGAAAGTAAACCTTTACCTTTTGAACTTCAGAATTCTATTATTTATTATGCAGGTCCTACACCAGCTAAAAACAGCCTTGCTATTGGTAGCATTGGCCCTACAACATCTTCAAGAATGGATGTCTTTACACCGTTACTTTTAGAAAACGGTCTTAAAGGTATGATAGGTAAAGGTGGCAGAAGCGAAGAAGTTGTAAAATCTATTGTAGAAACAAAAGCGGTTTATTTTGCCGCAGTAGGTGGTGCTGGTGCACTTTATTCTGGTGCTGTTACAGAGTGCGAGGTAATTGCTTTCAGTGAACTTGGTTGCGAATCAGTAAAGAAATTAACCATAAAAGATTTTCCGCTTACTGTTGCTATTGACAGTTTCGGTAACTCTCTCTTTGAAAGGTGAGTAATTATTAAACAAATCAATTATTTTGAGATGTTAAAAAATTTATCGTCTTTAAATTATGAGATGTTTTGTAAGTCAACTAAAAATCAACCTATAAGCAAAGAGAAAATAGATTTTAATTCGTTACAGGAAGAAATCTACAGTAATCTTTTAAGTGAATTTATTTCGCCTATAGAAAGAGAAGATATTTTTATATTACAAAAAAGGCTCGAGGAAGAATTTTTAGCAATTTGTTCCTTTAGCCTTTTAATAAAAAAAGAGAGAAAATTTTTTGTGCCAGATGAAGTAAGTGCTTTGTTAAAAGAGAATGTTTCGGTTTTTTCAGAACTAAAGCACTTTAAAACACCTAAAAAACTTTTAAAATTGTTAAAAGAAAATAAAATACGAGCTAAAAATCTTTTATTTTCACTTGCTACTTATGAAGGTGATTTTAAAAGTTTTTATGTTTTAAATTGCTTGATTGAAAAAATTTTTTCTCTTTACTGTGAAATTGAAAGAATTATTTTAAATAATAACTAGAGTGGGTAAAAGATATGGAATTTACAGAATTAAGAAGAAAACTGATTTTAAATGAATTTTCACGAATGAATGATGTTCAGAAAAGAGCAGTTTTTGGTATAAATGGTGCAACTTTAATTCTTGCAGGTGCCGGTAGTGGTAAAACAACTGTGCTTGTAAACAGAATTGCTTATATGATTAAGTACGGTAATGCTTACGAATCAAACTTTACATACAGAGTGCCGACAGATGAAGATTGTAAAGAACTTGAAGATTTAATTGAAAATGGTGGCGAACCATCTTTTTCACTTAAACCGCTTCTCTCTGTTGATGCACCAAAACCGTGGCAGATATTGGCAATTACATTCACAAATAAAGCGGCAAATGAATTAAAAGACAGACTTGTTGCAATGCTCGGTGAAGATGGTAACGATATATGGGCTAGTACGTTCCACTCTTGTTGCGTAAGAATTTTAAGAAAAGATTGCGACAGAATCGGTTTTTCTAAACATTTCACAATTTACGATACAGATGACTCAAAAAGAGTTATGAAAGAAGTTTTAAGAGTATTAGATATTGACGAAAAAAGACTTCCTGTAAAATTTGTGCTTTCTGAAATAAGCAAAGCAAAAGATTCTTTAATGACACCGCGCGATTATATTGAAAGTGCAGGGTATGACAACAATAAAAAACTCATAGGACAAGCATTCGAAAAGTATGAAAATATGCTCAAAAATGCTGATGCTATGGATTTTGATGATATTATTGTAAACGCAGTTAAATTACTCAAAGAAAACCCTGATGTTTTGTCTTATTATCAGAACCGTTTCCGTTATGTAATGGTTGACGAGTATCAGGATACTAATCAGGCACAATATATGCTCACATCTTTACTTGCAGGTGGGTATAAAAACATCTGTGTTGTTGGTGATGATGACCAGAGTATTTATAAATTCCGTGGTGCAACAATTGAAAATATTCTTTCATTTGAAAATCAGTATGAGGACACAAGAGTTATCCGTCTTGAACAGAATTATCGTTCAACTTCCGTTATTCTTAATGCGGCAAATGCTGTTATTAAAAATAACCAGGGCAGAAAAGGTAAAACTCTCTGGACAGAAAAAGAGGGTGGCGACAAAATTGTTGTCAGAATTCTCAATGATGAGCGTGACGAAGGTCGTTTTGTTGCCGATGAAATTTTAAATGCGGTAGCAGTGGGCAGAAAACTTTCAGATTTTGCAATTCTTTACAGAACAAATGCACAGTCAAGCAGTATTGAACGTGCTCTCGTTTACAACGCTGTACCATACAAGGTTGTTGGTGGTCATCGTTTCTATGAGCGTAAAGAAATTAAAGATGTTTTAGCATATTTAAGCGTTATTGCAAACCCATCAGACACTGTAAGACTTCGCAGAATTATAAATGAGCCAAAAAGGGGAATAGGTGACACTACAATTAATAATGCCGCATCTATTGCCGATAATTTAGGAATGACTTTATTTGAAGTGATTTCTAATGCAAGTGAATACCCGATGCTTTCTCGCGCAAGTGCCAAATTAAATGAATTTACTACTCTTATTAATAAATTAGTTGAGTCTCTTGAAGCAAAACCAATTGCAGATTTCTTTGATGATGTCATAAATGAAACAGGCTATATGAGTTCATTGGAATTAGATAAAGAAACTGCAGAAGAACGCAAAGCCAATGTTATGGAACTTCTTGCAAACTTACTTCGATATATGGAAGAAAATGAAGAAGGTACTCTCACAGGCTTCCTTGAAGAAGTTGCTTTAATGACAGATTTGGATAATTATAATCAGGATTCAGAATCTGTTGTAATGATGACCTTACACTCTGCAAAAGGTCTTGAATTCCCAGTAGTGTTCATTGTTGGTATTGAAGAAGGTCTTTTCCCGGGAAATCAGGTAATGTATGACCCAAGTGAAGTTGAAGAAGAAAGAAGGCTTTGCTATGTTGGTATTACACGTGCAAAAGAAAAACTTTATCTTACAAATGCTCGTTCAAGAATGATTTTTGGTAATACATCATTCACTCGTCCGTCAAGATTTTTAACAGAAATCCCGACTGAGCTTATGGACGAAAAATCACCATTTAATCAACCACAAAGAACTGCAACATCATTTGGCAGTACCTATGGTGGCTCATCGTATGGTGGCGGATTTTCTCGTGGTGCTTCTTCAAATACAAGAAGTGCTTCACAGAGTAAACCAACATCTATCCCGTCAAAATCTGCACCAGACCCGAAATATTCAAGAGGCTTCAGCGGTATGGGTAACAAGACTGCAAATGCTACTAATGTTACACTTGATTTTAAAGTTGGCGATACCGTAGAGCATAAAGCATTCGGTAAAGGTCTTATTGTCAGTGCAAAAGCAATGGGTGGCGATATGCTCTTAGAGGTTGCTTTTGATGATGTGGGCACCAAAAAACTTATGGCAAAAATGGCGAAGCTGACAAAGTGCTGAGTGCTGAGTTTCGGAACTGCCTTGGCATTATAAATGAAACGAAAAATTAACTCCCACTATGGTAGGGGCAGACCTGTGGTCGCCCGCAGTAGTGGGAGTAATTTTTATAGAAACAAGTTAATCTTGTGCAATGCGTGAATTGAACGCGAAGCCCTGCTTTCTGTTTTCTGTTTTCTGTTTTCTGTTTTCTGTTTCCTGTTTCCTGAGTTTTATAGCTGTATCTCAACTATATGCTTACCAACACCGGTATTGAAAATAACATCAGAACCGATATTTCCAACGTGCTTCTTAATTTCAATATCTGTTGCTTCTTCACCGTCAATTAAAATCTTTTTAGCATCTGACGGAATGTAAACAATGTTAGGTACTGTAAATTCTTTGTCTTGTGTGAATTTAAGAGTAAATACATTATTTACATAATCGTATTTGTATTCATCAATAAAGCCTGTAACTGCTTTCGGGTAAGGTCTTGTAAGAAGTTTAATAAAATCTTCATTCAAAATACCCTCAAAGTAGCACCAGTATGTATTACTCCATTTGTAAGCATTAAATTTATCAAGTAAAAATCTGAAATGTGGGTACCAACCGTCACCCTCAGCATGAGAGCCCCATTCACCAACAATACAAGGAACATTAAGTCTTTCCTGAGTTTTTCTGTGCTCGTCAAAAATCATACCTGTTCTTGAGTTGTTAGCGTATTTATAAGCAGGGGTGTCAACCATTAAATCGTAAGCGTGCGGAGCAAAGCATTGCTGTTCTCTTTTACCATTAACAGTAATTGGTGTGTTACAACATGGAATACCCATATTTGAGTAGTAGCAGTTATCAACAAACATAATACCTTTGTCAGTAACTTCTCTTACTGCTTCTGCCATTTTGCAAAGGTATGGTGAGTATTTTTCCTCGTCAAATTTTCTGACGAGCTCACTACAGGGTTCTACGATTTTTCCGAATACATCAGCAGTGTATTGGTCAAGTGCTTTTGGTTTTTCTTTACCTAAACCTTCTTTTGCCATTTCTAAAAGATTAACTCTTTTATCAGTAACAGAAACTTTAATAAGATTACCAATTAACTTTTTAAAGATTTTACCACCATCTGAACCAGGGAATGGCTCATTTAAAAAGTCGAAACCGAAGAATGACTCTTTATCTGAAAGTTTACTTGCAACATATTTCCACATATTTGCGTGGTAGTCCTGAAGACCTTTACCGTTATATTGCTTGTTTGCCCAGAAGTTGTCAAATGCTCTGTGACATGCTTTACCCCAGAAATAACCCTCTGCCCATACTGCAATAGGTTTTTTAGGTGTGTACTGGTCATAAAGTGTGGCCCATTTTGGTGCACCATCTCCACCACCCGGATTTTCGCCTGAATATAAATCCTGATGGCTGTCTAAATAAACATAAATATCATTTTCTGCACACTTGTCCATAAATTTTGCGAGTGTGTCTATAGCTTTGTCGTTATAGTTTTCTGGTGTTGGCTCAATTTTTGCCCAGGTGAAACCAAGTCTTATCATATTAAAGCCACGGGCTTTGAATTCCTGGAAGGGGAATGTGTCAGGGTTATGGCAGTAATCTTCAAGATCATTAAATGTTGATTTATCAACAACATTCATACCATTAAAAATTCTCTCTCTGCCGTATTCGTCAATAAATCTTAAATTATCGGTAAAAATTTTATCCATAATAAACTCCTGTAAAAGTTATTTTGTTTCAATATGAAGTGGTTTATATGTTGTACCTGACTCAAAGAAATTGTTTGCTTTGATTGTTACTGTGTATTTTGTGTCGGGTTTTAAATCGTCAACTGTAACTGAAAGTGTTTCAGGCATATTGTAGAAATAATATTCAGACCAGAGCCCCATTCTCTTCACAATTAAATCTGTTGCAGTTTCTTTAACTGTAATTATGTAATCGTTTACATAATATTCGTCAGACGGTTTTGCCTGTGAAAATGTAAGTGTAAACTGATTAGCTGTAACATCTGAAAATTCTGCTTTGAAATCATCAGGGAAATAAGGGGCTTTTGAGTTTTTATAGCGAATTGCATCTGTATATTTGAATGAATCAGGGTCACAAGGTGTATCAACTTCCCAAGTGATAGGGAAGAAATTTTCTGTAAGAATATCGTAAGGGTAAATTCTTACCTGTCCTTTATCATTTGCTTCAACTATAAGCATCTGTGCACAGTTATTATCCTGTGGTGGAACTGTTCCGTAATATTTATCAAATTCGTCAAGTTCAAAGTAACTAAGAGAACCTGTGCCGAGAGCGGTAAAATGCTTTTGGAAAATTGAACGAGGGTCGTTAATCGGCACATGTGAGTGACCTGAAAAGTCAAACACTTGTGGGTAGTTCATAAGAATAGGGTAGAGTGATTCGTCACCCCAGTAAATACTACCTGAAACTGTGTCTGTAATATGTGGGTGCTGAAAGAAGAAAATTGGTTTATTTGGTGCATCCTCACGGGCTTTTTTGAGCTCTCTTCTTGCATAATCTCTTTTAGCATCATTAAAGTCACAACCATTTGTAGTTGTAAGACTTATAAAGTGGAAGCCATTTATAACTCTGTGGTCATCGTGAGGTAAATTGAATATTTCAGTAAATCTTTTAAGTGCCGCTTCTTCACCACCATTGTCACGGTTGAATTCGTGACTTGCAAGTGTAAGGCAATACTGTGTTTCAGGTTTTATATTATCATCAAGTGTTTTCTTGAATTTTTTCATTTGTGTTTCAGTACCGCTGTTTGCAAAGTCACCGACAACATAAATTGCATCTAACTTTTTATAAGTTTCAGAACTTTCTGCTATTTCATAAGCAAGTTCAATACCGCGTTTCATTCTCTTTTCTTCAATACATTCTTCATCTTTATAATGTACATCGCTTACAACCATAAATCTTAAAGTCGGGTTAAAATCTTTTTGTAACATAGTCAGAACCTCCGGATAATATACAACAGAATTATAACATTTATAGAAAAAATTTACAACTGTGAAAGTGTAGAATTACAATATGAAAATTTAGTAAAAAGTTTCATAAAATGTATTTATTTTTGAATTTGTTTATGTTATACTACTTGAAGTGAGTTTTAACACACTCACTCTAATGGAATTTAAAAATTTAAGGAGCGTTTAAAATGCAAATTTCGAAAGATACAGTTATCGGTACAATTCTCGATTCTGCACCGGAAACAGCACCATTCTTTTTAGAAATGGGTATGCATTGTTTAGGTTGTCCTTCTGCTCGTAGTGAAACAGTAGCACAGGCTTGTATGGTTCACGGTGTTAATGCAGACGACCTTGTTTCAAAAATCAATGCATTTCTTGCAGAAAACAAATAATGTTTTTTGTGCGTAGAATGACACTTTCACCAAGACTTGCCGCTACCGCTTCACTAGTATCTGGTGGCGGCAATATTGTTGATGTAGGTACCGACCATGCATATTTACCTGCTCACTTAATCTTAACTAAAAAAATTCCATTTGCTATTGCTTCTGATTTAAGAAAAAGTCCCCTTGATAATGCAAGGGACACAGTTATTAAATATAAACTTCAGAACAAAATTGAGTTACGGCTTTCTGACGGTTTAAAAGAGATAAAACCTGACGAAGTAGAAGAAATTGTTTTTGCTGGTATGGGTGGCACTCTTATTGCTGAAAAATTAAAAGAATGCAGTTGGATTAAGAGTGAAAAATATCATTTTATATTCCAACCACAGAGCAAGGCAGAAGATTTAAGAGAATATTTATATTCTAATGGTTTTCAGATTAATAAAGAGTTAGCGGTAAGTGAAGGTGACCGATATTACATAA
>CALAEU010000062.1 GCA_937891215.1 uncultured Clostridia bacterium | reverse complement strand
TCGTAGCCTTTGGACTTTTATATGCTACAAAACCTTGGTCGAAGAAATTTATCGATACCAAGAAAGTAAGTACCAATGCTGATAGAGCAATTGGTGAAGAAGTACGCGTCATAGAACGCGTGAGTAATCTTGATCAGACCGGTAAAGCAATTGTTCATGGAATGGAGTGGACAGTTCGTACCGAGGATGATAATATAATTATTGAACAAGGCGAACTTGTTCGAGTGATACGCATTACAGGTGTAAAACTCATCGTAGAAAGGGTAGAGGAGGTATAATTTATGGGCCCAATTATTATTTTATTAATCATCGCAATTATCGCAATTGGAATTATTGCAAATTGTATCAAAATCGTACCACAGGCAAATGCTATGGTAATAGAAAGACTTGGTGTATATTTAGGCACATGGAATGTAGGTCTTCACATCAAAGTTCCATTTATTGACCGTATTGCAAAAAAAGTTATCTTAAAAGAACAGGTAGTGGATTTCCCACCACAGCCTGTTATTACAAAAGATAATGTTACAATGCAGATTGACACTGTTGTGTTTTTCCAGATTACAGACCCGAAACTTTTCACTTATGGTGTTGAATACCCTATTGCAGCTATTGAAAACTTAACTGCAACTACACTTCGTAATATCATTGGTGAACTTGAACTTGACCACACACTCACCTCTCGTGATACTATTAACGCAAAAATTCGTGGTATTCTTGACGAAGCTACTGACCCTTGGGGTATTAAAGTAAACAGAGTTGAACTTAAAAACATTCTTCCTCCAAAAGAAATTCAGGAAGCAATGGAAAAGCAAATGAAGGCTGAGCGTGAACGCCGTGAAGCAATTCTTCGTGCAGAAGGTGAAAAAGAATCTCAGGTTCTCGTTGCACAAGGTCAGAAAGAAGCACAAATTCTTGCTGCTGAAGCTGACAAAGAAGCTAAAATCCTCGCTGCTGACGCTGTTAAAGAAGCTAAAATCCGTGAAGCAGAAGGTGAAGCAAGTGCTATTATTGCTGTGCAGACTGCTCAGGCTGAAGGTATCAGACTTATTAACGAAGCTGCTCCTTCAAAATCATACCTTTCACTTAAAGGTATGGAAGCATTCGAAAAGGCTGCAGACGGCAAAGCAACAAAGATTATTGTTCCTTCAGACTTACAAAGCCTTGCAGGTGTTACTGGTAGCGTTAAGGAATTTTTAAAAGATTAAAAACTAAAATAAAAAAGAACTCCGTTCAAAAAACGGAGTTCTTTTTTATTTTGATTTCATTTTACGCTGACGCTCTTCGCAAATCTCTGCCCAGGTTGGCATTGTTTTTAAAAGCTCTGAAAGATTTTCTAATTCTTTCGGGACATCTATTTTTTGCGGACAATTCTCTCTGCACAAGCCACAACCAATACACGCAGTTGGTTGCTTGTCTTCCGGGAGTCCGTCAAGTCGCATTCTTACGCTTATCGCCTTCTGGATTTTCAATTCATTATAAATTGAAAGCATAAAGGGAATATTAAGACCTTGTGGACAGTCTTTAAGACAATAACCACAACCTGTACAAGGAACAGAATCTTTCATTTCTTCTGCAATTTCTAAAAGAATTTCTATTTCTTTATCATTTAACGGATTGTAGTTTTTGAAAACTTCAATGTTTTCTATCACCTGCTTAAATTCTGACATACCACTTAAAATCATTTTTATATTTGGCAAATTAAGAAGAAAACTGAACGCCCACTCTACTGGTGTCGCCTTTTCTCTTAAAGCAGATAATTTTTCTTTTTGACTTTCAGAAAGAGCTGCTAATTTACCACCTCTTAAAGGCTCCATAATGTAAATTGGTATATTTCTTTCTGCCAGTAGTTCATACTTTGCTTTACCATCCTGTAAAGTCCAGTCAAGGTAATTAAGCTGAATCTGACAGAATTCCATACTGTCACCGCAGTAGTCTAGAAACTCTTTTAAAAGTTCTACTGAACAATGACAAGAAAAACCTAAATGCTTAATTTTGCCAAGTCTTTTCTGTTCTTTGAAATAATCTAAAATTTTCCACTTATCATCCATATAAACTTTAGCGGAATTTTCATTTATATTGTGGAGTAAATAGTAATCGAAATAATCAACCTGACATCTTTCTAATTGCTCTTTAAATGTTTCATCTGGTGTATATGTATCACAAATCTGATGTCCCGGGTATTTATCCGCAAGTAAAAAACTCTCTCGTGGGTATTTTTTTAGAATATCACCTAAAACTGTTTCAGATTTACCAGCGTGATAAACATAAGCGGTATCAAAATAATTAACACCATTTTTTATTGCGTAATCTATCATTCTTTCAGTTTCTTCATAGTTTACACTATCATCTGAATTTACAGGGAAGCGCATACAACCAAAACCAAATCTTTTTAATTCATTCACTTTAATCACCTAAATACATTTTACTTATCTGTCTTGCTCTCTCTTTTATATCGTGTCTTAAAAATTCGGGTGAAATAACCTCTACCCTATCACTGTAATGTAAAGCCCAGTTAATCATTTCACTAGGTGAACATTCGACTGTCACGAACTCGTCACCTGACTTTGTTTCCCTGAAAGTATAGCGACTGCCGAATGTATCGAATAAAAATGTGTGTGAATATTTATCGCTTCTGGAAATATCATCTACACGAGGTAATTCTAATAATTTTAAAGTTACTTCAACAGGTGCGTCACTTGCCATATTAAGATGTGAAAAATGGAAATCGTCTGACCATTTTAAAGGTAAATTTTGTACTTCTTCTTTTTTAGTTACTTTTTCACTGTCTTTATCCTGAGCATTTGTATAAAATCTTACTTCAGTCATTAAGTCTATTCGCCAGAGTGACATAACTTTTTTATAGTTTTTACCCATAAAACTGTCTTTACAGGCAACTACATAATATTTACCTTTATTTGCAACAAGATAGTAAGGACTTATAATTTCTTTTGAAAGACTTTCGCGCTCTAATTTTTTCTCGCTATCAATTCCGTTATAATAAAAAGTGATTTTTACATTTTTTTCAATTGCTTCTTCAATTGTTTTAATATTTTTACGATAATACTCTGAATCAACAATAATTTCTGGCTCTATTTTTGAAATACTAGATGATTTTTCTTCATAAAAAACAGTACCTAATTCTTCTTTGATTTTCTTTATAAGTTTCTTTGCAGTTTTACTGTCAAGTGTATCTGAAAGAGAAATGCACTCAATGATTTTATCTAATTCCTCGTATGAAAACTCCTGATTATAATACAGGTTTCTTATTGGCAATTTTTCAATATTGGTATACTCAACATCTGCATTTTTCTTTTTTTTGCTACCATGCACTTCGGTAAAAGCATCAAACACAACTTTCCAGTCTTTTTCTTTGTTTAAAGCACCATTTTTACCGCTGTTAAGTGCAACTGCAATCTGATTTATATAACTGTTAGAAGTTTCTTTAGCACCAAGAAAATCTGCAACACTACTGTCTTTACGCATCGCCGCCTGTGTTGTAGGGTGGTCTTTATCTGTATTCTTTTTTAAATATTCTGCTATTTTGTAGCAACTTTCAAAAATTGGTACTTGTTTTCTTTCAGCCATAAAATCACCTATATATATAAGATAAACTCATTTTATCATACTTACTTTGTTTTTTCAATGCTTTCAGAAAAAGTGATGAATGCTTAATATCTACATTCATCACTTCTTTTATTAAGACGCTAATTTCAACTCATTCAATCCATCTGCAACTTCAAGCATTGTTTCTGCAAAAATTCCATACCCACCCGTAGGATCATTTAAAAACACATGAGTTACTGCACCTACGAGCTTACCATTCTGTATAATGGGACTACCGCTCATACCCTGAATAATACCACCTGTTTTTGCAATCAAATTTTCGTCTGTTACTTTTATTACAAGATTTTTATTTTCTTCTGAGATATAATCAATTCGTTCTATTTCTATATTAAATGCTTCTTGTTTACCTTCTTCAACTGTTGTTACAATCTGAGCCGCACCCATTTTCACTTCATTTTTTCTGCATAGCGGATAAAGTGTATTTGTTGTATCCACTTTATCAAAAACACCGTAAATACCCATATTCTCATTCACCATAATTTTACCTGTAGATTTACTTTCTAACATACCACAAAGTTCACCAGCAGCACCCGATTTGCCTTTATAACAACCAGTTATTTTTGCATCCGTTGTTTCACCCGAAGAAATTGGTAATCTTTCACCTGTATCCACATCACAAACCGCGTGACCTAAAGAAGCAAATTCACCATCCTGAGTGTAAAATGTTACAGTGCCAATACCAGCTGAACTGTCTCTTATCCAAAGACCTGCTTTATACTGACCTGAAACAGTTGAATAAACAGAAGAGAATAAAACATTTTTAATTTCACCATTTCTTAAAACCTGCATTTTCAATTCTCTTCCATTGCTTTCTTCTATTATTTTTGAAACTTCACTGTTTGTTGTAACTTTAACACCATCTATTGATTTAATTATATCACCTTTTAAAATACCTGCTTTTTGTGCTGGATTAAGAACCGCTCCCGATGTTTCTACATTCTGCGTATCTACAACAACTACTCCGTCACAATATAGTTTAATACCAATTGGAAATCCACCCAGATAAACTAAAGTTTCTGCATTATTTTCATTTTTTGTGACAGAATTATTAGTAGAAGGTTCTTCGTTATCATTTTTAAAATAACTTTCAATTAAACCAAAGCTAAAGTCAGAAAGCTTGCCTTTTACATCTGTTTCAACGGTATTACTTGTTACTGCTTGTGAAACAGAACCAGTTCCTACTACCATTATTAAAATCAAAAATGATGAAAAAATTGCAACAAATGATTTAAAAACTTTTTTCGCCAACTTTTCACCCCCGAAAACAAATTGCAGATTAAAAATCTACAATATTACTTTTCCTTTTATTTCGGGAAATATGTTAAGAAAAAAGTGTACATCACAATAAATTTTTGAAAAATTTATTGTGATGTACATAAAAAGAAAAGTCTGGAAAAATTCCAGACTTTTCAAAATTTTATATTGAAATTGCGTTTGCAATTTTATAAAGTTCAGGGTCAATTGTCTTTTTCATATTAAGAGCCTCTATAATATCGTAGTCAACAACCTCTGCGTGGTCAATAGCAACAACTCTGTTACCAATATCCTGCTTGAGAAGTTGAACTGCATGATAACCCATTTTACTTGCAATAACTCTGTCACGAACTGATGGTGAACCACCGCGTTGAACATGACCTAAAACTGTTGCACGGCTTTCAACACCTGTTTTTTCTTCAATATATTTCGCAAGTGAACTAACGTCAATACCTTTAACACCTTCTGCAACAATAATAATGAAGTGGTGTTTACCAGTTGTCATTGTGCGTTTCATTCTTTCAATTATGTAAGAATCAATATCATAATCAATTTCAGGAACGAGGATGCAGGTTGCACCAACTGCAATACCAGCATTAAGTGCAAGGAAACCTGCGTTTCTGCCCATAACTTCAATTACAGAACAACGGTCGTGTGATTCTGTTGTGTCACGAACACGGTCAACCATATCCATAATAGTATTAAGTGCTGTATCGTAACCGATAGTATGTGAAGTAGAAGCAATATCGTTATCAATTGTGCCAGGAATACCGATACAAGGAACACCTTTAAGAGTTAAAGCACGTGCTCCCATAAATGTACCATCACCACCAATAGCAACAATACCATCGAGACCGAATTCTTTACAGACTTCAACTGCCTTATCCTGAACTTCTGACTCAGCGAATTCAGGGCAACGAGCAGAGTAAAGCATTGTACCGCCTCTGTGAATAATATCTGAAACAGAACGAAGATTCATTTCAAACATATCGCCCTCAATAAGACCTTTATAGCCACGGCGAATACCCATAACCTTCATACCTGATTCGCAACCTGTTCTGACAACTGCACGAATTGCAGCATTCATACCTGGCGCGTCACCGCCACTTGTTAATACACCAATAGTTTTCATAACGCTAAGAACCTCCAAAATTCTTAATACCGAGATAGTAGTATATCATAATTTTTTCCAATATACAATAGAAAAATGTCAGAAAAAACAGTTTTTAGTACATTAATTTTGAATAACGACATTATCTTTGCCTAAAATTTGTGCTAATTCACTTGTTAATGGAGTGTTTATCCATATTAAATTATCTGTACCCAAAAATTCATATTCTTTACTTTCTTCATGATACAGGAAAACTGGCATATCGCCCTGAAAGATTGACAAAAGATTTTTTACGCTTTGTATTTTAATTTCATTTTCTTTTGAAATTTTTAAAAACAATCCGCGTTTTTTCTTTTTGCCACCAGAGGACTGACTTTCAGTATTATTTATAATAACGCTCTGAAGTTTTTCTTTATCTGCAATTTCTATAAAATCAGGAATGAGTTTTATCTGCTCATCTTTTGTAGAAATTCTTCCCTTTACAAAAACAACTTTACCAACAGAAAGAATATCGAGATACTGTTCAAGAGTTTTAGGAAATACTATCATTTCAAGTGTACCATATAAATCTTCAAGTTCAACAAAAGCCATAACAGTATCGCTTTTTGTAACTTTCTTTTTCATATAAGAGATTATACCTAAAAACTGTACAGACATAGAATCAATCTCTTTTTCGAAGCCTGTTTCAAGTTTTTCATAAAGCTCACTTGTTTTCACACATTTTATATTTTCGCTTATTTCTCTGTATTCCTCTAACGGATGACCAGAAAAGTACAGTCCTGAAACTTCTTTTTCAAATGCCAACTGTTCACTCTTTGAAAATTCGTCACATCTTTTAAAGTCTGGTTCTGAAGATAAATCAGCATCTCCTCCAAGTGAAGAGAACAAATCCAACTGACCTCCGGAATATAAATCACTTTCTTTAGATGCACACGCCATTACATTATCTATATTTACAAGCATTTCACGGCGGTTAAGACCTAAACCGTCCAATGCACCTGCTTTAATAAGGCACTCTAACGCACGGCGGTTAAGTTCTGTACTGTAAACGCGTTTGCAGAAATCCCAGTAACTTTTAAACAAACCATTTTCTTTGCGTTCAGTTTCGATTCTGCGAATTAAACCTCTGCCTATATTTTTAATACCCAAAAGCGAGAAAACAACACTGTTTTCAGTAACAGTATAACTTTCAGAACTTTTATTTATATGTGGTGGTATTACAGGAATATTGAGACGATTACATTCATTTACATAAATATTGGTTTTGCCCTCATCACCAATTACACTAGTGAGGATTGCCGCCATAAACTCTTTAGGATATTTTACTTTTAAGTAAGCGGTTCTATATGCTACAAGACCATACGCAGCAGTATGACTTTTATTGAACCCGTAAGATGCAAAAGAAGTCATATCCTGAAAAATATCGTTTGCAACTTCTTTTGTGAGTCCCCTTTTAACTGCACCTTCTATAATGGTGTTACCATTTTCATCAGTTAAACCATTTATGAAAATAGCACGTTCATTCTCCATTACGTCATGCTTCTTTTTACTCATAGCACGGCGAACAATATCCGCTCTACCATAAGAGTAACCAGCAAGAGTTCTGAACACCTGCATAACTTGTTCCTGATAAACCATACAACCGTTTGTTTCATCAAGAATATCTTTTAATAACGGTGATTTGTATTGCACCAATTGGGGATTTTTTCTATTTCTTAAATAGTCATCTATAAAGAACATAGGTCCTGGACGATACAAAGCAATTGCAGTAGCAATATCTGAAAAGCGTTCGGGCTGCATTTTTTCTATTAAGCTTGTCATACCGGCAGATTCGCATTGGAATACACCGACAGTATTACCCTTGCACATTTCTGTATAAACTGCTTTGTCATCAAGTGGTATTTTTGAAACATCAAAATCCAGGTGCGAATTTCTTACAAGTTTTTCACAATCACTTATAACTGTAAGGGTACGAAGTCCCAAAAAGTCCATTTTGAGAAGTCCTAATTGCTCAATTTCGGTCATAGTGAACTGTGTTACAGTCTGGTCTCCGTTTTTTGCAAGTGGTACATAGCTTGAAACATCTTCTCTTGTAATAACTACACCTGCTGCGTGGGTTGATGCGTGTCGTGGCATACCCTCTATTTTTAAAGCAGTATCTAAAAGAGTTTTTATATCCTTGTCACTTTCATACATTTTTTTGAGTTCATTGTTTTTTGAAAGTGCAGTTTTAATATCAGGAAAATCGCGTGTAATCTGTTTTGCGACAACATCACCTGTACTGTAAGGAAGCCCTAAAGCACGAGCAACATCGCGGATTGCCGCCTTTGCCTGTAGTGTACCGAAGGTGACAATTTGCGCAACCTTATTTACACCATATTTTTTTATAACATAGTCAATAACCTCGCCACGACGTTCGTAGCAGAAGTCAATATCTATATCGGGCATACTTACTCTTTCGGGGTTTAAAAACCTTTCAAAGAGTAGCTTGTTTTTTATAGGGTCAATACCTGTAATCCCTAATGCAAATGCCGCAAGACTACCTGCCGCAGAACCACGACCTGGCCCTACAGGAATACCATTTTTTATTGCGAATGAAATAAAGTCGGCAACGATTAAGAAATAATCGTCAAAGCCCATTTCGTGAATAACCGAAAGCTCATATAAAAGGCGCTCTTCATATTCTTCGGGAATTGCACCGAAAAGCTCTTGTAAGCCTTTAAGACATTGATTTTTTAAATATAACGCGTGGTCACTTTCCGGAACATCGAAAAGCGGTAATTTTGAAACACCAAATTCAAAATCAAAATTACATTGGTCTGCAATAATCTGTGTATTTGTGATTGCTTCTTCGCAGAAAGAGAAAGCGTCATGCATCTCTTGTTCACTTTTTAAATAGAATTCATCATT
>CALAEU010000061.1 GCA_937891215.1 uncultured Clostridia bacterium | reverse complement strand
GCTATTGAAGACAAAGTTGTTGTAAGAAAACTTATAGCAAATGCTGACGAAAGCGTTCCTAATTTAGTTAAAGAAGCATCTATTGAACTCTACAATCTTATAGATAAATATATAGATGAATTGGTTTTCAAACTCGATGCACCAGAAGAAGAAATTGAAAAATATGAAACTGCACAAATTGAAGCGGAAGTAGCAACAGAAATGCGTCCTACTGCTTCACTTAGCAGAAACGGTATGATTGCAGCAATTTCAATTCTTCTTCTTGCTGTGGTTGCTTGTGCTGTAATAGGAATTAAATTCAGCGGTTACAATGTTTCTACAACAGATGCCCCTGAAACTGAAGTTCTTCAACAAGTTGAGTCCACAACAAAAGGTGGCGGTGAATTACCACCAAAAACAACTGTTCCTACATCAGAACCATCTACTACAACACCAGTTCCTGGTACAACAGGAGCAGAAACCTTCGTAGAGTTTACTGATTCAATTTTTACTCCGGACCCAACAACTCCACCAACACAACCACCAGTTTACAATCCACAACCTCGTCCTACACAGGCTCCAAAACCTACAACTACAAAACCAATACCTACTGAAGAGCCTACAATGACAGAAGAACCAACCTCAACGCCTTCTGTTTCATTCATTCAGGGCGAAATGGGGTAATAAAGTTTTAATTTAACTTATTATAAATTCTTATTAAAAGGAGTTTTATAAATGGCAGTACTTATTACAGGCGGTGCGGGTTATATAGGCTCTCACGCAGCAGTTGAATTTTTAAACAATGACAGAGAAATAATTATTCTTGATAACTTCTACAACAGTTGTCCCGAATCTTTAAACAGAATCAAAAAAATCACAGGAAAAGATTTTAAATTTTACGAATGTGATATAAATGACCGAGGGGGCTTAGAAAAGATTTTCTCTGAAAACACAATTGACTCCGTTATTCACTTTGCTGGTCTTAAAGCAGTTGGTGAATCTTGTGAAAAGCCACTTTTATATTACTACAATAATATTTCAGGTACAGTTGCACTTTGCGAAGTAATGGCAAAATATGGTTGTAAAACAATCGTTTTCAGTTCTTCTGCAACTGTTTACGGTGAACACAACATTTCACCTCTTAATGAAGAAATGCAGACCGGTGGTACTACAAACCCTTATGGTACTACTAAATATTTTATTGAAAGAATTCTTATAGATTTAGCGAAGGCTGACAGCGAATGGTCTGTTTGTATTCTTCGTTACTTTAACCCACTCGGTGCTCACGAAAGTGGTACGATTGGTGAAGCACCTAATGGTATTCCAAACAACTTAATGCCATACATAACACAGGTTGCAGTCGGCAAACGCCCTCACCTTAATGTTTTTGGTGACGATTACGACACTCATGATGGTACTGGTGTGCGTGACTATATTCACGTTGTTGACCTCGCAAAAGGTCACTTAAAGGCATTAGATAAAGCATATTCTACTAAAGGCGTTAATATTTACAACCTTGGTACTGGTTGTGGTTACAGCGTTTTAGATGTTGTTAAAGCATTTGAAAAAGCATCAGGCGTTACTATTCCTTATGTTATAGAGGCACGCCGTCCTGGTGATATAGCAACCTGTTATTCAAATCCAGAAAAAGCAGAAAAAGAATTAGGCTGGAAAGCTGAAAAAGGCATTGACGAAATGTGTGCCGATTCTTACAGATGGCAAAGTAACAATCCTAACGGATATGAGGACTGATTTAATTGACTGATTTTGTACCTTTTAATTCGAGAGATACAAGACATAAATCAATATTCGGTAGTTTGGCCGCAGGTGAAAACTTGCGGTTTTCTGTTCTTATGCCTCGTTCTATAAATTGCAGTAAGGTAACACTTGTTATTCACGATGACTTTAATAATTACTATTATCACGATTTATTATGGTGCGGTATGAATGGTGATAACGAAGAATGGTGGGGTATTGACTACACATTCGAAAACACTGGTCTTTATTTTTACCACTTCAATTACGAAACACCTTTTGGTACAAATCATATTTACCTGCGTTCTGCAGGTCTCGGGTCTTTTGCGTCACAAGGCAAAGAATGGCAACAAACCATCTATTCACCTGATTACAAAACACCAGAATGGGTAAAAGGCGGTATTATGTACCAGATTTTTCCTGACAGATTTTATTTTTCAGGTGAAAAGAAAAAAAATGTGCCAACTGACCGAGTAATTCACGAAAATTCAACTGATATTCCTGTCTGGAAACCAAACGAAGAAGGTAAAATTTTAAACAACGATTATTTCCAGGGTGATTTAAAAGGAATTAAAGAAAAACTTCCTTATATTGCTTACCTTGGCACTACAATTCTTTATTTAAATCCCATTTTTGAAGCACATTCCAATCATCGTTACAACACCGCAGATTACAGTAAAATCGACACACTTTTAGGTGACGAGAATGATTTTAAAGAACTTTGCAAAGAATCGGAAAAATATGGAATAAAAGTCATTCTAGACGGTGTTTTCAGTCACACCGGTAGTGACAGTATTTATTTTAACAGAGAAAAACGTTACGATTCCATTGGTGCTTACAACTCAAAAGAATCAGAGTATTCCCCTTGGTTTACTTTCAATAATGATGGAACTTACAAAAGTTGGTGGGGAATTGACACTTTACCTGAAACAAACGAAGAAAACGATGAATATATTGAGTTTATTACAGGTAAAGGTGGAATTTTAGAAAAATGGCTTCAGTTTGGTGCATCTGGTTACAGGCTTGATGTTGCTGACGAATTGCCTGACAAATTTATAGATGCACTTTATAAATCGGTAAAATCTCTCAATGATGATTATTTTGTTATAGGCGAAGTATGGGAAGATGCCACAAACAAATTCAGTCACGGTGGGAGAAGAAGGTATTTATTAGGTGGTCAGTTAGATAGCGTAATGAATTACCCATTTGCTAATGCAATTCTTGATTTTATGCGTTATGGTGTAGCAGAGAATTTTATGGAAACAGTCGTTTCTGTTTGCGAAAATTACCCGAAACCTGCGCTTGATGTGCTTATGAATCATATCGGCACTCACGACACTGCAAGAATTTTGACAAGGCTTATAAATTTCGAGTTAGAACATAAACCACGCGAAATTCAGGCGGGTTATAGGTTAACTGACAACGAATATGCCCACGCAAAAGAACTTTTAAAAACCGCTACTGTTTTACAGTACACATTACCTGGGTTCCCATCAATTTATTATGGTGATGAAGCAGGACTCCAAGGTGGGAGTGACCCTTTTAACAGAGCATTTTACCCTTGGGGTAATGAAGACAAATCACTTATAAACTGGTACAAAAAGTTAGGTAAATTACGCCATAAACTCACTTGTCTTAAAGACGGCAGATTTACTCCTTACTCCGCAATGCTCTCTTGTGTAGCATATATAAGAGAAAGTAACGAACAAAAAATATTCGTGATTGCAAATAAAAACAATCACGAAATAAGTTATAATCTCCCTTATGAATTCTGGAATACAGTAGAACTCACAAAGGATTTACCAGTAACAGACTCTGTTACTGTACCGGCGTTTGGGGCTGTTGTGCTTTTAAAAGATTTTTAGTTTTTTTAAAATGATTTGCCCGAGGCATGAATTGAAATGGCTTTCATAATTGCATCTTACGATGCATGATTTGCCTAACGGCATTATATGTTCAAATCAAATCATGTGTAACACTTCATGCATTTATGCAATTCATGGCGTAAGCCAAATCATTTAAAAATACAAAAACTCCGAAGACATTTTTTTGTCCTCGGGGTTTTGTTTTGTGCTAAATATACAACTCTGTAAAACTGTCAGATTTAGATGCAGAAGGCAATTTCTTTACCCCGATGGCGTACAAAGGTACGTCGAGTGGGTAAAAAATTGTCTTATACGCTAAATATGGCAGTTTTTAATAAATATCCTTACGACCAACCAATTTACCCTTATGCCTTGGTTCTAACACCCACGGCACATATTTTGTTGCCTTTTGCATAACTTTAACAACTAAATCGTTGTCAATAACTTCAGAAGCAGCACCTACTAAAGATACTGCCATATCTTTAACCTTTGGTGTAGAAAGTGGTTTCATTATTACATTTTCTGTACCGACAAATGTAAATTTGAGTTTCCTTTTTGATGCAGTTTCTATTGGTCTTATATTGACTTTAAAAATGTCACTTTCATCCCATTCTGCATAGCAACAAACTTTGTATTTTACACCTGCTAAAGTAATGTCACCATATCTTAAATAGCCATCCATACCGCAGGTAACGGTATTTTTTTCATTACCCTCGCACCAACTCATAAGACATTCTTTTTCTTTGAATGTAAAGTTGATGTTATCTATATTACCAGCCCTTTTGCCATTTAAAAATGTAACAGTAAACGGAATTACACTGACAGGGAAACCAATGAGATTAAGAAGAACTTTTCTTTTAATTTCAATTGTTTTATTATTTAATTTTGCTTCCTGTAATGAACGGATTGATACACTCGGGTTATCTATTTTGAATTCATCTGCAATATTGTAAAAATCTTCGTAAGCAGGCTCTTTTGCCCTTTTATCAGGTTCAATAAATGCTTTCGGGAAGTGGCGCCAGATACAATCTCTTGCTTCCTGCTCACTTGCAATTGCACCAAAGCAGACTAAAACTGCATTTTCTTCTGGGAATACAATACCAAATTGTGAAAACATTCCGTTAGCTCTGTAACTCGAATTACCACCATTACGCCATACGCAGTAACCATACCCTTTATCTGTATCAATATTTTTACATATAGATGTATCTGCGTGTGCATCAGTCATTTCAATAACCCAGTTTCCAGGAATAATCTGTTTCTTTTCTACCTTACCGTTATTGCTGAGGCAATACATAATTTTAGCAAGGTCTTCTAATTTTAAAGACAGCCCCCAACCACCTGCTTCTATACCATCCTGATTTGTTTCCCATTCAGGAAAATCAATACCTAGTGGTGCAAAAAGACGCGGTGTTAAATATTCGCGGAGTGTTGTTTTTGAAAGTCTGCAAATCATTGCACTTAAAACAAAAATATTTTCATTCACATAACGGAATGTACCTGGTTCACCATAAAATGATGATTTAAAATATTCTTCTAACCAGTCTGTTTTATTTTTGTTAAGAAAAAGATTCGGTGAAATGCCTGCAGTCATTGTAAGAAGATTTCTTACAGTAACTTTAAATATTCTTCCATCAACTTTTTCAGGAATGTATTCTGGAAAAACATCTACAATTCTTGTATCGAGAGTAAAAAGACCTTCTTCTATTGCAAAACCTGCCGCAATAGCGGTAACAGTTTTACTTATTGAATACGCAGAATGTGGTGTTTCTTTGTTAAATGGTGCGCGGTATAATTCACAAGCAACTTTGTCATTTTTTATTACCATAAAACTATGAAACTCAAGTTTATTTTCTTTCATATCGCGTAAGAATTCTACTACTTCTTTTGAAGAAACACCAACCTCTTCAGGACTTTTTGCCCTTCCAAGCGTAAATTTTTCTTTTGCCATCGTGTAACACTCCTTTGCAGTCGTGATTTTTTCTTATTTTATCATATTATTTTATAAATCTCAACTTTTATTTTTATTATGCTTGACACTACCTTTAAATATGGTAAAATATTCTTTGTTATTTCTACTAATTTCTGAGGAAGCGATTATTTGAAAACACAACAATATTTAGAAAGTAAAAAATACTCATTACTAGTTTTTATAGCGTGTTTTATTGCTTATGCCGCCTCTTATGTCGGCAGAATAAACTACTCTGCCGCTTTGCCTGATATTTTAGCGGATGGACTTTTCACAAAGTCACAGGCGGGTATAATAGGTTCTGCATTCTTTATAGTTTACGGATTTTTCCAGATTATAAATGGATTTTTAGGCGATAAAATTTCTCCGTTTAAAATGATAATGCTTGGTTTGTTTTTATCTGCAGGTACAAATATTTTAATGACATTCTGCACTACAAATGTTACTATGGCTATTGTATGGGGGTTTAATGGTTTTGCACTCTCACTTTTGTGGGCGGCAATTCTTAAAATTTTAGCAAATATTATAAATTATGATATGCGTAGTAAAGCGTGTCTTAATATTTCTGCCACATTACCAATAGGTACAGTTCTTGCTTATATTTTAGCATCTGTTTCTATTAAATTCTTTAACTGGAAATATGTTTTTTATTCTTCTTCAGTTGTTCTTATTTTCGCTTTTGTTTTCTTTGCTGTTACATATTTTCTTTCAAAAAAACATATTACCAATATGCCAATTGAAAGTAATATAAATAATAGCAAAAAAGAAGATAATACTAAATTAAAAAGTATAAATAAATTTTTGCCGCTTTTCCTCTCTGCTGGTCTTCTTTTAGTATTACCCGCAGATGCAATTCACGGTGCTATTAAAGAAGGTATTACTACCTGGGTACCGACTATGATTACAGAAACTTACAACACACCTGTAGCTTTTTCTGTATTTGTTTCTATTATTTTACCAATAGTAAATTTAAGCGGTAATTACATCGTTACACCTTTATATAATAAAGTTTTCAAAAAAGATGAACTTAAAACTGGTGCATTTATTTTAGGTTTTGTTTTAATTCCGTTTACATTCCTTATATTTATGAAAGATTTACCAGTTATTTTAAGTGTTATTCTTTTAGCTCTCGGCACTACTGCAATGCATACTTTCAACTATATGATTATAACACTGGTTCCTATGCAATTTGCAAAATATGGTAAAACTGCAACAGTTACAGGCATTATGAATGCTACTGCTTACATAGGCTGTGCCGCTGCCACCTATGGTTTTGGTATAATTTCAGACAATATAGGCTGGAACGGTACTGTTATTGTATGGATTGTAATTGATATAATAGCTTTACTTTTCACCGCACTCAACATTAAAAAATGGAACAGGTTTAAAAATAATGAATGTTTATGATTTTGACAACACAATTTATGATGGTGAAAGTGCTTTTCATTTATTCAGGTTCTTTTTGAAAAATTATAGTATCTCCTATATTTATATCAGTAATTCCTGAAATTTCTATTATATCTCCTGCCTCTGCTTCTTCAACTTCAAACTTCTTTAATCCTCTATATGTAATATGAAGATTATCTACCGTTACAGCGATATTTTTCTTTTGTTCTTTTGCCATACTATATCACCTTCGCATAACTATTTTCATAATACACAGCAGCCTCCAATGCCTGTTTCCAGCACAGCATATGTTGAACGGTAATCGGCACCTGTAATATTACCTGAATACACAGTATAATCGCCATTCCATCCCATCCTTCCGTTCCATCCCAAGCCACCAACCGGAACGAATACACCGGTATGTTCGAAGGCTACAATCTGATCCTTCTTACCGCTGAATCCTTCTCGGAGCAGGCCATCCATCCGGAGCTGACCCCCACCCTTTATAAGCTTGCCAACAGTGGCTTCAACTTCACCAATTACTGGGCCACCTACCCCTCCAACACCACCAATGGCGAATATACCAGCCTGACCGGTCTGATGCCGGATATCTCCAAGCCCAAGAGCGACGGCAGCTTCGTGTATTCCATCAAGAATACCATGAACATGAACATCGCCAACTGGTTCAACGCCCAGGGCCTGAC
>CALAEU010000060.1 GCA_937891215.1 uncultured Clostridia bacterium | reverse complement strand
ATGATTGTTGCCATAATGTCACCTCCTTTTTTCCGATGAGTCCGTAAAAACAATATAATATTAATGAATTTTATTGTGTTGGTCAAGGTGTTGTAATGTTGCTTTTAGTTTAGTTTTGTGGAAAAATAATGTTTGAGGTTATTTTTTTATGAAAAATTCTTTTTCTTTTAAGCAGTTTGTGCAAATTGAAAATTTTTGGAAACGAATGGCTATTATGTTGCCATCTGTTTTTTTAATGGGCTTTTCTCTTTCTTTTTTAATTGAAGTAGGTTGGGGAACAGATCCTGCTAGTTATTTTTTGTTACATTTTTCAAAATTGATAAATCTTTCTTTTGGAAATACACAGGTTATTGTTTATTCTACAATGTTTGTTTTGGTTTTTATTTTTGGACCAAAATATATTGGTTTTGGCACTTTAGCTAATATGCTTTTTATTGGATATATTTCTGATTTTTTTAGATTTGTATGGAATAAAATTGGTTTTTCTCAACTAATAGATTCAAGTTTTTCTGTTCAACTTGTAACTTTTATTTTGGCTCTGATTGTTTTTGTAATTTCTGCGGCGTTGTATATTAATTCAAAAACTGGTGTTGCTCCGTACGACGCGCTCCCTCAAATTATTTCTGACGCACTTCCAAAAATTCCTTTTGCCCCATTAAGAGTTTCGTTTGATTTATCTTTTGTTTTTTCAGGATTTCTTTTTGGTAAACACAAACTTTGTCCTAAAATCAGTCCTAAAAAGAGTGTAGAGGGCGCAGTTGGTGGCGTTGTCGGTGCAGTTCTTTTAAATGTCGCTTTACTTTTTGTTTTCAAAAAGTTCTTCTTCCAGGATGGAACAGGTTTAAATTATGTTTCAGTAATTATAATGAGCGTTTGTCTTTCAGTTATCAGTATGTTTGGTGACCTTGCTGCGTCTACAATCAAAAGAAATTTTGGTATAAAAGACTTTGGTAAACTTCTTCCTGGCCACGGTGGTATTATGGACAGATGTGACAGTTTGCTTTTTGTTTTGCCTGTTCTTTATTCGTTAGTTTACATAATAAACCTTTTTTGACATAGAATAACAAAGAATATGAAAACTATAAATTTATTAGGTTCAACTGGTTCAATTGGTGTACAGAGTTTAGATGTTGCAAGAGCCCGAGGTTATAAAATCGAGGCTCTCGCGGCATTTTCAGATGTAGAAAAAATTGAACAGCAAATAAGAGAATTCAAACCTGAATATGCCGCATTGGTTGATGAAAAAGCGGCAAAAGATTTAAAGGTAAGAGTGAAAGATACTTCTACAAAAGTGCTTTCAGGAATGGAAGGTGTCGCTTTTTGTGGTTCAGAGGCAAAAGGTGAAATTACACTCAACTCCGTTGTAGGTATGGCTGGTTTAGGCCCTACAATAAAAGCAATTGAAGCAGGTAAAACTATTGCTCTTGCCAATAAAGAAACACTTGTTGCCGGTGGCAGATTAGTAACCGATTTAGCAAAGAAAAAGAATGTTTCTATTCTTCCTGTTGACAGTGAACATTCTGCAATTTTTCAGTGCCTTTTAGGTGAGCCAACAAACAAAGCGTTAAAAAGAATTATTTTAACTGCTTCCGGGGGCCCATTCTTTGGGAAAACTACAGAAGAATTAAAGAATGTTACTTTAAAAGATGCTTTAAAGCATCCGAGTTGGTCAATGGGTCAAAAAATTACCATAGATAGTGCTACAATGTTCAATAAAGGACTTGAACTGATAGAAGCAGTATGGCTTTTCTCGGTTTCTCCCGATATGATTGATATTGTTATTCATAGAGAAAGTATTGTTCATTCGCTTATTGAGTATGACGATAATTCTGTTATTGCACAGTTAGGTCATCCTGATATGCGTCTGCCAATACAATTTGCATTGACTTATCCAGAAAGATTTGAGTCACCTGAAAAACAACTTGACTTGTGGGAAGTAGGTAATCTTACATTCTACAAACCTGATTATGAAAATTTTCCTTGTATGGATATTTGTAAAGATGCAATTAAAACAGGTGGCTTAATGCCTGCCGCTGTAAACTGTGCTAATGAAGAAGCAAATCTTCTCTTCAGACAGGAGAAAATATCTTTTAATGATATTCCAAGACTTATTAAAGAGGCTTCTGCTACCCTCAAAAATAAACAGGACTATGTTTTAGAAGATGTTTATAATACAGATATTTTAATGCGCGAAACTGTAAGAAAATTAGCGAGTTCTTAAAATTTTAAAAGAGGTGTTTTGTATAAATACTTTAAATGTTGCAGAAACAATTGCAAATGTATGGGGTGTTGTATGGCCATATTTAGTTGCGATTTTACTTTTTGGTGTAATTATTGCAATCCACGAATTCGGTCACTTTTTCTTTGCGAAGTTGTTCAAAGTAAAAGTTAATGAATTCGCACTCGGTATGGGCCCTGTGCTTTTCAAAAAGAAAATAGGTGAAACACAATATGCACTCCGTCTTTTTCCAATTGGTGGTTTTGTCAGCATGGAAGGCGAAGACAGTGAAAGTGAAGACGATAATGCATTTAATAAGAAAAAACCTTACCAAAGATTTATAATTGTTGCTGCTGGTGCAGTTCTTAATTTAATATTGGGTGTTCTTGTTGTTGCGGTTTGCCTTTCAATGCAGACTCTTGTAGGTTCAAGATCAGTTCATAGTTTCCACGAAAAAGCAATAAGTTGTAATTACGGTCTTAGAGCTGATGATGAAATTATAAAAATCAATGGAACTCACATTTATTCAAGCCGTGGTATAGGTTTTAATATGGTTCGTGATACTGACAATAAACTTGATTTGACAGTTATCCGTGATGGTAAAACAGTTGAATTAAAAGATGTAGAATTCAAACAATTTGAGTTTGAAGGCAGACAGTATATTGAACAAGATTTCTATGTTATAGGTGAGGCACCTGAATATGTAACTGTATTAGGTAAACAAGTCGTGTCACCTTCATGGGTGTTAAAAATAGCTAAGACTTCAATTTTAGATTCTGCATCAATTGTACAAATGGTGCGTCTGAGCCTTGTTGACCTTTGTACAGGTAAATATGGAATGAAAGATGTATCAGGCCCAATTGGTACAATTTCTGCAATTGCAGATTCAACTGCACAAGGTCCTACTGCAAAAGATAAACTTTTTACAGCACTTACACTTCTTTCTTTTATTACAATAAATGTCGGTGTATTTAACCTTCTTCCTGTGCCTGCACTTGATGGTGGTAGATTGTTCTTTATTGTAATTGAGATGATAAGAAGAAAACCTATAAATCCTAAAAAAGAAGGAATTATTCATACAGTAGGATTAGTTTTATTACTTTTGTTTATGGCAATTGTTTCTATAAGTGATATTATAAAAGTATTTTAGGTGAAAATTATGAGTACACGAGTTTCAAGACAAGTTAAAATTGGCAATAAAGTAATTGGTGGAGGTGCACCGGTTTTAGTTCAGTCTATGCTTAATGCGCCAGCAGAAGATTACGAAAAAAATCTGGAACAGACACTTGCTTTAGAAAAAGCAGGTTGTGAAATTGTGAGAATGGCTGTGCCGAATCTTGAAGCTGTTAAAGTGCTCGGTAAATTAAAAGAAAAAACCAATATTCCACTTGTTGCAGACATTCATTTTGATTATAAGTTAGCACTTGAAAGTCTTGAAGCTGGAGTAGATAAAATCAGAATTAACCCAGGTAATATAGGCGATTTTTCTAATGTAGAAAAAGTTGCTTCTGCTTGTGCAAAACGAAATGTACCTATAAGAATTGGGGTTAATTCGGGTTCTGTTGAAAAAGAATTACTCAAAAAATATGGTGGTGCAACACCTGAAGCAATGGCAGAAAGTGCATTTCGTCATATTGAGTTACTTGAAAAATGTGATTTTTACAATACGGTTGTTTCAATTAAATCTTCAGATGTAACAAAAATGGTAAAGGCATATAAATTAGTTGCAGAAAAATGTGACTATCCTTTACATTTAGGTGTTACTGAAGCAGGTACAGAGCGCGGTTCTCTTATTAAATCTTCAATAGGTATCGGTTCACTTCTTTTAGATGGCATTGGCGACACTATCCGTGTCTCAATTACAGATACACCAATTAAAGAAGTTTATGCAGGTTTTGACATTTTAAAAGCACTCGAGTTAAGAGTGGAAACACCAAGAATAGTTTCTTGCCCGACTTGTGGCAGAACAAAAATAGATTTAGTATCTCTCGCAAACGAAATAGAAGAAGCAGTTAAAGATATTAAAAAGCCAATTAAAATTGCTGTAATGGGGTGCGCAGTAAACGGACCTGGTGAAGCTAAAGAAGCCGATATTGGCGTTGCAGGTGGCGTTAATGAAGGACTTATATTTAAAAAAGGTGAAATTTTACGAAAAGTAGCAGAAAAAGATATTGTAAGTGAATTATTGAAGGAAATAGAAAGAATATGAGCAATTTGTTTTTAGATGTATTCGGTGAGTATATAAGCGAACCGAAATACAGGGAAATGTTGAAAGATACAACATTTTCAGATTTGTATATACATAAAGAAGATTTGAAACTCACTGCAAATCTTTATTTTAAAGAATTCAAAAATATTATGTGTCTTAAAGCTACCGCAAATGAAATTAAAATCGCTTTAAGATTCAAAACAGTTGAATTCAATTTTATATTACCACCAGAAGCGTTGGATTACAGTTGTTTTCCTATGCTTTTAAAGGTATTAAAAGTAAATGTTCCGCAAACAAACGGATTTTTAGATAATTCCGAATATACTTATGAAGATGATACATTAACTATCAAATTTTTATCCGGTGGTTGCGATATTTGTAAAAATGCCGCTGCCGACACATTTTTAGAAAACTATATTTTTGAACATTTCGGTAAAAGAATTACAGTCAATCTTGAAGGTGAAAACAGTAATTTAGAAGATTTTCTTAAAGTTCAGGAAGAGATTGACGCGGTTAATAATCCTGTTGTTGATTTGTCTCAGCCCAAAGAAAGACGAGTAATAGATGGTATTCCGCTTTATTTGGAAACTGCAACACCAATATTTGGTCAGGCAATTAAAAAAGACCCTGTAAGTATGAAAGAAATTTCTGCCGAAGATGGGGAAGTTGTTGTATGGGGCGATGTTTTTAAATTAGAAACAAAAGAAACTAAAGACGGTAAACGCCTTATAATTGAATTTAATATAACAGACTACACTTATTCTTATGGTGTAAAGTTCTTTGATGAGAAAGAAAATTTAGAGTCTCTTAAATCAAAACTTAAAGATGGTTTAACAGTTATAATACGTGGTACAATTATTTATGATGATTATAAAAAAGATTACATAATCCGTCCGAGAGCTATGTCAACTGTTCAAAAGTTTGAAACTACTGATGATGCAGAAGAAAAGCGCGTTGAACTTCATCTTCATACCAATATGTCAGCTATGGACGCAATGAGCAGTGCAAAGTCGTTGGTTAAACGAGCAATGGGTTGGGGACACAAAGCTATTGCTATTACAGACCACGGTTGTGTACAAGCATTCCCTGAAGCGTGTAACACTGCAAGGGGAACAGACTTCAAAATCATTTATGGTTGTGAATGTTACCTTGTAAATGATTACAATTCAGATGGCACAACTATGGATGCTGAAGATGTAAAAAAATCAAAAAGTTATCACTGTATTTTACTTGTTAAAAATACAGTCGGTTTAAAAAATCTTTATAAACTCATTTCTGCTTCAAACTTAGAATACTTCTATAAAAGACCAAGAATGCCAAAAAGTCTTATTGAAAAACACCGTGAAGGTTTAATTATCGGTAGTGCTTGTGAAGCAGGTGAACTTTATAGTGCTTTCCTTGAAAGAAAAAGTCCTGAAGAACTTATTAAAATAGCAGAGTTTTACGATTACCTTGAAATTCAGCCAAATGGTAACAACAGCTTTATGATTACTAAAAATGACGAGGAGTACGACAGAGTCAACTCTTTTGAAGATTTAGAGCAGATTAATCGTGAAATTATTGCTTTGGGTGATAAATTAGGTAAGAAAACAGTTGCAACTGGTGACGTTCACTTCTTAAACGAGGGTGATGCAAAATTCAGAGCGATTTTACAAGCAGGGCAGGGGTATAAAGATGCTGATAATCAGGCACCGCTCTACTTTAAAACAACAAAAGAGATGCTCGATGACTTTGCTTATCTTGGAGAAGAAACTGCAAGAGAAGTTGTTATTACAAATACAAACTTAATTGCAGATATGATAGAACCTGGCATCTTGCCGATTCCACAGGGCACTTTTAACCCTGATGTTAAAGGTGCAGAAGAAGATTTAACAAAATTCTGCTGGGAAAGAGCAAGAGAATGGTACGGAGACGATTTACCTGAAGTCGTTTCAGAAAGACTTGAAAAGGAGCTTCAGTCAATTATAAAGAATGGTTTCGCTGGTCTTTATATGATTGCGAGACTTCTCGTTAAACATTCAGAAGAATGTGGATATTATGTTGGTTCCCGTGGTTCTGTTGGTTCTTCTTTCGTTGCTATTATGGCGGGTATTTCAGAAGTTAACCCACTTCAACCACATTACCGTTGTCCTAAATGTCGTTATACGGAATTTTTCTTGCACGGTGAAGTTGGTTCGGGATTTGATTTGCCACCTAAAAACTGTCCAGAATGTGGCGAACCACTTATAAGAGATGGTCACGAAATTCCTTTCGAAACATTCTTAGGATTCTTCGGTGATAAATCACCTGATATTGACCTTAACTTTGCTGGTGAATATCAGAGCCAGTCACACAGATTTACAGAAGAATTATTCGGTAAATCTCATGTGTTCAAAGCAGGTACTATTTCAGGTGTTGCTGAAAAAACTGCTTATGGTTATGTTAAAAAATATCTCGATGAGCGTGGACTTACATACACAAAAGCCGAGATTGACCGCCTTACATTAGGTTGCACAGGCGTTAAAAGAACAACTGGCCAGCATCCTGGTGGTATGGTTGTTGTTCCTAATATTTATGATGTTGAAGATTTTACACCAGTTCAGCATCCGGCTGAAGATGGTTCAAAGGGTATTATTACAACTCACTTTGACTTCAACTCAATGCACGATACACTTTTAAAACTTGACGAACTCGGGCACGATGTTCCTACAATTTACAAACATTTATATGACCTTACTGGTGTCGATGTTATGGAAATTGATATTAGTGACAGAAAACTTTATGAACTTTGTACTTCACCTGAACCTTTAGGTGTTACTGAAGAAGATATTTTATGGCCTACTGGTACACTTTCTATTCCAGAAATGGGTACTGATTTTACCAAGGGAATGTTACTAGAAGCAAGACCGCAGACATTTGCAGA
>CALAEU010000059.1 GCA_937891215.1 uncultured Clostridia bacterium | reverse complement strand
ATTGAAATTCAAGGCAATATGTGATATAATATAGGAGGTCGGACAGACCGATAAACCTGTTACTGTTTGTCAAGACCTTTTTTGAAAAAATAAAGAATATTTTTTCATTAAATGAAATTATGAAAAAATGCATAACAATAAAGCCGAATAAAGTGATGTTTTTCAGCTTGATTATGATATTCGAATTGATTAGGAATTAGCAGTAAACTTCCATTACTCTTGCATAGTAAATACGAAGAAATTTGTTAACCCCTGCGATTTTGGCAACTCGTTTAGGTTTGCCCTCCAGTTCTTTTTTGACAATAAAATCATAAACGGCAGAATCTTCGGTAGGTTTCGTTGATTTAAGGCTATGCATAATTTCATAGCCGATTTTACGAAGCGTAGCAGAACCTCGTTTAGAAATATTTCGCTTTGTACCCACAAATTTACCAGATTCATAAGGTGGAGCGTCAATGCCCGCAAAAGCAACTAATGCACTGCCGTTATGAAAACGTCTAATATCACCGATTTCAGCGATAAGCCTTACAGATAATACTTCCCCAACGCCTTTCATCTCACGAACAACCGAATATTCAGGCAAGGTACTTGCAATTTCCTGCATTTGTGATATAATGAGAGACAAGGTAAGTTCCACATCTCTGAGGGACTTTACCGCTTGCAGTACCAGCATTTTGGTTGATGGGGTACTGGATTTAAGAGTTGGGATATTGTTCTGTGAAAGCTGATATATCGCTATCGCTTGACTTTCACTGTAACGATATCCTTTCTTTTTTGCCCATTTCTGATAGTCAGCAACGAATTTGCTTTCGCTCATTTTCTTGATATTATCATAATGCCAGTACTTTTCAACGAAATCACAAAGCTTGTCTTTCGTGCTGGATGCAGGAACTGTTCCTGTTAAAATCTTCTTGATGCCAGGCATAACACCATCCAGAAGATTAGCAAGCTGAATTTTGCAGTTAATTTTTAAGCGAACATATTGGTCATACTGTCTGCCGAGTAATTTCAGTTCTGCATAAATCTCATCAGGCGGACAATATGCTGTCATAGAAAACCAATGGTCAATACCGTAATTTGCAATACGGATAGAATCAATTTTATCTGTTTTTGCTTTTCTGAGTGACGCTGCACAATACCTTTTCATTATGTAGGGATTTACTACAACGGTGAAGATTTCAGATTCAAGCAGCTTTGTCACAACTACTTGGTGATAACCGCCTGTTGCTTCAAGAACAACCTTTACATCCTCGTCAAAGCTTTTAATATGCTCAACGAGTGCATTTAATGCTTGTTCATTATGTTCAACATCAAACGGAGCTTCTACGATTTCACCATAAGGTCGGAGCATACAGACTGTGCTTTTCTCTTTTGAGATGTCAATGCCTACACTGATCATAGAGTATTCCTCCTTGATAAAATAATTGAAAGGTAGAACCACTTACTCTTACTGACACTCATTTTGGTTCGTTACACGAAGGCTATGCTTCAACCTGTTTACTCGAATGCTTACAATAAGAGGCGGTCGACAGTTTATCGCGCGGATGTGTTAATCCAATAAGAATTACGCCGGACCTTTCCTCTTTATTGTATAAAAATAAGAGTAGTTTTGCAATGCTTTTTGCATTGGTTTTCTACTCTTATATTGTACCAAATAAGAATTTGGAGGTGGGTTAATTCTATGGGATATATTATGGATTTGAGAAAGCACATAGGTCACAGTCCTTTGATTGGTGTCGGTGCCACGACATTGGTTTTCAACAACAAAAATGAGTTGTTGCTAAACTTGAGAACGGATACAAATACTTGGGGCATCCCAGGTGGCTCAATGGAACTTTATGAAACCATAGAAGAAACCGCCGTAAGAGAACTGAAAGAAGAAACTGGAATTACGGCAGAAACATTAGAATTGGTCACTGTGTTATCTGGAAAAGACTTTTATTTTGAATATCCAAATGGCGATAAAATGTGTACTGTTATTGTTCTGTTCAAAGTGATGAATTATAGCGGCACATTGAAAGGATTCGATGATGAAAGCAAATCATTACAGTTCTTCCCGTTAACCAATCTGCCTGCAATGGAAAAAAGAGCAGAAATGATTGTTCGGAGAATACTAGACAAAACAATCAAAGTGTAATCTTTAAATATTGAGCTATTAGACAAATTCCAATTTGT
>CALAEU010000058.1 GCA_937891215.1 uncultured Clostridia bacterium | reverse complement strand
TGATTATCAATTATTGAGCTTTTTACATTCTTTATTTTTATTTCTTTTCTTTTAACTTTTTTTATAATTTTCTTATTATCCCTAAGAAGAGTTAATTCAACAATACTATTTTCAGGCCCTCTAACAAGTGATGCAACTTCAGTGATATTTAATCCTTTAACTTCTTTTCCATTAACGTTAAGAATAATATCACCTTGTTTTATACCGACTAAATCTGCCGGAGTTAAAGGAATAACATTAAAAACTTCTATTTTACCATCTTTAGAGTGAATATTTACACCAATTCCATATATTTTTGATGTAATAGATGTTGTTAAATCTTCAAATTCTTTTTTATTCATAAACCTAGTGTAAGGTTCATTTAAGCTCGCAATCATGGTATCAATAGCAACTTTTGCATCATCATCTGTTTTTATCTTATTTTGATATCTATTTAACCAGCGATTCCAATCTTGATAATTATACGTTGAATCATAATAATCTTTAGAAATCGTTTTCCAAGTTCTCTCAAAAAGTTTTTGAGAATCAATTTCTTCATTATTATATAAACCATGTGTTGCGTAATATAAATTAGCTTTTTTTAAAGTATTAAAAAAAATATTGTTAAATGAAATTAGTATTAATACTAATAAAATTGGTATAAAAAATTGTTTTGCTCTCATACTAATATTTAACACTAAGATTAAAATCTAATCAATATACTTTTTGATAATATACAAATATAATCTTACCCTTTAATTCTTCATCGTAATATTTGATGTGTGCTTTTGTCAGAAGATTGTACATTTCTTTTGAGTTTTTAATTTCTTCAACAGGTGCGGTAGAGAAATCGTAAAAATCAAGAATTGACTCATAATCTTCAATAATCACATCAGTATCGCCTGTTAATTCATCATAAACCTTATCTTTCGTTTTACCAAAGAAAAGCATATCGACTTTTAAATCCGAATCAGGAATAAAATTAACTGAATAACTATCCTCACCATAATAGAGTCTATTTTCAATATTCTGAGATTTTTTCCATTCAAAATACTCTTTTGCATCTGCTATAACTATGTGGTCAATTTCTGCTTTTGTATCAGTTAAATACTGATATAAATTGAGAGATTTTAAAACTGCAACTGTGTTTTTCATTTCTGCAGTAACAGGAATTACAACCTGTTCATAATCCGAAAAACCACCCCATAAAACCTCATCCGTCCTAGTTTCTGCAGTCCTCGCTATAGCCTCATCTTCATACAATGCATCGTCAGAATCATACTCTTCGTAATAATATCTGTCATCATAAGTGAAAACAAGAGCACCATAAGTTTTTGTTGGTTTAAACCACTCATCTGCTGAAAGTTCGCAGTAATCTTTGTAGATTGCTTCTTTAATCTGTTCAAAACTATCTTTATTGAGTTTATCTTTTATACTTGTTCCTGTATTTTGCTTTGAAACTATAAAAACAGTGTTTTTGTCATAATTAAAACAAGAATATGGAACCTCATAAAAATTATAAGCCTCATCATAATAACTGTCGCCCTCACCCAGAGTACCATAGGCATTGGTTGGTTTATTATTAAGCAAATAATCTTCTACCTCTTTTTTCGTTGCATCTGTTTTCCAGAGCATAAGAAGTTTTCCGGCAGTTTCTTCACTCAAATCGTAATAAACACGACTCATAGTTCTGCCATCTTTAAGCACATAATTTACACAAAAGTCCTCAAAAGTATCTGTGTCCCGATTTTCTAATGTTGACTTATGTATTTCTGTTATTACTTTAAAATCATTTTCAGTAGTTAAAGTCATATCAAATTCAGGGAAACCATCCATAACACTTGGGCAACTTTCTGTATTGAACATATCGCTACCATAAAATGTTGTAGAAATTTCAATAGATTTAATATCTTCTGTGTCAGGTATTCTGTTTTCGTAACCTAAACCACCTGAAAAGGCAAACGCTAAAGCTAATACAATTACTGAAAGCGGTGATAAAACTGAAATCAATTTGTTTTTGTTTAATCTGAAACTTGTTTCTATAAGACAAATTGTAAGGAAAGCAAAAACAACAGTTAAAACAAACAATAAACCTATATAACCGCCACTTGTCATTTCATGTCTTTCAAGAATTATTTCGTCTGTAAGAATGCCTATAACTATTTCAGAAACAAATAAAGATACAGTAGCACCAATTATAGCAATCATCGGTTTATTGGTTGCCTTCATTTCAATTTTTTCTGCTTTATAGCTTTTGATAAAATATCTTTTTGTGAAAACTAATACAAGTATTAATGCTACAATCCAGATTATATTTACAATTAATTTTTCAATGCTAAGTTCCACACTTTCATACAACCATGATAAAAGTGTTATTTCTCTTGTAGGGTCAAGAATAAATATGTAGTCACTGTAAGCTTTTGTTGTTGAATAAAAGATTGAGTCGTATCCATAAAGGAACATACTGAGTACTGTGTCAACAAGACTGTACACTGTCGGCATAATCGCAATTAAAGAAATACCACCAAAAATCATTTCAATTTTTTTGCCACAAGTAACTGCACCCACACAAAATGCGGTAAATCCTAAAAGCACATATTTTAAAGAAATAACAATATCTGTTATACCTTGCAAAATCAACTCATTATTTACACCAAATCTTCTTATATTGTAGCCTATCATAATTGCTTTAGTTACAATAACAATTAAAGCTAAGCCACAAATTGGTAAAATGACCTTCTGGTTAAAGAGTTTACTTCGTTTCAGCGGTAAACTGAGCATTGTTACACCCTGTTGTTTATTAGTTAAAAAACTGAATGAAGTAATACCCAAAACTGCAGCAATAAAAAGAATGGAAATATACTCAAAATTATAACTTGTTGAAAAGCAATAGCCATATTCTTTTACAGGGTAGAACTCATACACCTGACTTAAATCATACACTGGATTGGAACCTACGACAAATGAAAAAATTATAAATATTGATAATATAAGAAGTAACCATATTGCTCCACTACCAGCCATAAAATTTACTAAATCGAAGTTTTTATTTTTTGAAGATAGATTTGATTTTTTCATTTTCACTTGCCGCCTCCGTTTCTTCAATAAACACTTCTTCTAAAGTAAGTCTTTCACTTTCAAGTGACTCAACGCCCATACTTTCGAGTTTTACAATTTCTTCTTCTACATTACCGCAAATAATTATCATAGCACTTTTGCCACTGAATTTTATTCTGTGGTAGTTGATATGTGCTAAATCTTTTTCAGTAACTTCATTTTTAAATGTAACTAAAACTTTTCTGAATTTTTCACTTACATCTTCAATTGCACAGTTAAGAATTACACTTTTACCATTGAGAATAGCAACGTGGTCACAAATATCTGAAACCTCTTGCAAGTTATGTGATGCAATTACAATTGAAGCATTTGTTTCATTTATGTACTCTAAAATAAGTTTTTTAAGTAATTCTTTTTTATGTGGGTCAAGTCCGTCAAATGTTTCGTCAATTAAAAGATATTTAGGTTTAGCGGCAAAACCTATTGCCAACTGAACTTGTTTTTTCATACCCTTTGAAAGACTTTTAATTGTGAGTTTTTCGTTCAAGCCAAATATACCAAGAATTGCACTAAAAATATCAAAACTGAAATTCTCGTAATAATTTGCGTAAAACTTTGCACCACTTTTTATTGTTGATGTTGGTGGGAAAAACATATTATCTGAAATGTAAAAAAGATTTTTTCTTTCTTTATCATTATCAAATGCGTCATTGCCATCAAGTAAAACTTCACCACTTGTAGCCTTTACCACACCTGCACAGATATTAAGTAAAGTTGTTTTACCACTACCATTAAAACCTGTAAGTGCAAAAACTGAAGTATCATGTATTTCAATATTGATATTTTCAACCGCTGTGAAATCATCATATTTTTTAGTAACTGAATTTATTTTAATCATTATTTTCACCCATCTCGTAAATATTTTTTGCTATGTTTATAACCTGTTCTAAAGAAACTCCCCTTGCTTTTGACGAAGAAAGCACTCGTTTCAATTCATTTTCTGCGTTTTCAATTACAAGTTCGTTTTTAATTGCTTTTTCACTTACGAAAACGCCTTTACCTGCAACAGAATATGTTACCCTCTCTGTTTCAAGTTCCTGAAATGCCCTTTTTACTGTGTTTACATTAAGATTTAAGTCTGACGCCAATTGTCTTATAGACGGTAACTTATCATCAGGCTTTAACTCCCCGAGATTGATTTTATTGATTATCTGCTCTTTTATCTGCTCAAATATCGGAGTACGACTTCTCGGGTTAATAATAATCATAACTTAACACCTCCCATTAAAAAATTCAGAATGCAAAATTACAAGTGTAATACAACTGTGATATCACACCTATTACAGTTTGAATATAACACGAAAAAAGTTCTTTGTCAAGAACTTTTTTCAGGAAACAGGAAACAGAAAGCAGGAAACAGTAGAAATGAATTTATCCTATCATTTATACAAGTTGCAAGTGTGCAAGTATGCAAGCTGCAAGAAATTACAAATTAAGAATTAAAAATTTCGTGACTGCGTTGCATTATAATTTCATAACAAAAAGTACATCCTATCATTTAAAGTTTTTCGTAAACTAAAAATGATAGGATGATTTTTATTGTATTACTGACTTACTGACAACTGCTATAAATGATAGGACATAGTTGTTTTATTGATATTTGATTAAAATAGCGTCGCAGACCCTTCAATTCCGAATTACGCATTACGCATTCCGAATTACAACTGGTCAAGCGTCAATTCATACGCCGGAATAAATTCTTCTAAAAAAATATTTGCTTCCTTAATGTTTAATTCAAGAATTTTTTTCTTTGTGGATTTCTCTGCCTTTTTAAATTCACTGTTACCTGCTTTTCGTTCATCAATGCATTTTATTAATGCACTTAATTTATCTGCCGCCTTAACGAGTGGCAACAACTCTCTGTCGTTTTCACCCGTTAAAGCACCCATATATTCATTTTTTAAATCGTCAGGCAACATTGAAATAAGTCTTTCAGTTGCACAATCTTCAATCTCTTTAAAAGCACCTAAAATCTTTTCATTCTGGTACTTTACAGGTGTTGGCATATCACCTGTTATAATTTCGTGTGCATCGTGATAAAGCCCTAAAACTGCAGCTCTGTCAGCATTGTAGTTTTTACCTAACCTTACATTACCAATAACTGCAAGTGCATGAGCAATTACCGCTACTTCTTTTGAATGACTGTCTAAATTTTCGCTTTCAGTATTTCTCATTAATGCCCATCGGTCAATGTATTTCATTCGTGAAAGCATTGCAAAAAAACTGTAACCCATTATATAAATCCTTTAATTTTAAAATTAGAACTTAATTCTGAATGTTTTGATTTCAAATGGTTTGAATTCAGTTTCTAATGTTTTACCACTAAATTTAACTTCTTCTGCACCATCTTCAATAAGATTACACTCAGTAACATTTTTAATTTCGTCAGAGAAAGTAAATGTTGTTTTAGTCTTACTGTTCCATGTTTCATAAGCACGGACAATAATGCCATTACCATCTTCTGCGTCTTTAATTGTTTCAATAACGATGTTGTCTTTATCTGCACTCACAAATGAGTAAACAGCTGGTAATTTACCACTATTTGCTTTTGCAAATACTGCGTATGCAGGATAGTTTACATTAAATGCTTCTTTAACAACATCTGAAGAAGAAACATGGTTTTTGTGTGGATAAATTGAGAATGTAAATTCATGATATTCTCTGTCCTGTACTTCGTTTGGTCTTGTCTGACATCTTAAAAGAGTTGGCATAATATGACCATTCTTTACAGTACATCCATATTTACAATCGTTGATAACAGAAACACCAAAACTGTTATCTGAAAGGTCAACCCACTTGTGCATTGAAACCTCAAACTGTGCGAAGTCCCAAGTTGTATTTTCTGTTGTTGAACGCTCAAGGTTACCGAACTGAATATCAAATGTAGCCTTAACTGCGTTTACATCTACTGGGTAATCGCCCTTTAATACAACGTGAGTTTCTTTCCAGTCTGTCTTATAATCAACGTCAATTCTGTCTAAATCTGCATAAATGTTATAGTATGCACTTATAACTGAATTTCGGATTTTTTTATCTACCTTATAAACAACTCTTACAGCACCTTGTTCAACGATTTCAGCACCGATAAAGTCTAAGTCGAATTCTTTTTCTTCAAAATATGACTTGATATCCCAAGCCTCGTGGTTGAACGGTCTGTCCTGGAATGCTCTTACAGTACCGAATGGTTTTCCGTCTGCAACATCTCTGCCGCTTTCTTTGTGAACAAGCTTTGTAATATCACCATTTGTAAATTCTACGGTAAAGTATTTTGTATCAACAGAAGTTGCATTTGCTTTCATAGCACCTGCACTCTGTGTACCGGCTTTAACTGCAAATGATTTGTAGCCCTTTGAAGGAATTTCTGCAACAAATACAATTTTACCATCGTAAGTTTTCTGGTAAGCAATTTCTTTGTCACCATCAAAGAGAGTGAAATCGCCCTCAACAGGAATATCACTTACAACTGCGTCTTTTCTATCAAAGCCTGTTGTATTAAATACAACTAAGCTATCATTCTGGAGATTCATTTTCCCGATAAGTGAAGCCTCTGCAGAAGCAGTCATTTCAGTACCTTCTGCTATAACTCTTTCGTACTGTTCTTTACTGTCTTCATAAACCTCTTTTATAGAAGAGCCAGGAAGAATGTCGTGGAACTGGTTAAGAAGAATAAGTTTCCAGTTCTCTAAAATTCTTTCCGCTGGATAAACGAAACCTGTTTCTTTTTTAGCAATAGCAGAAAGTGTTTCTACATCGTGGAAAAGACATTCTGTTTTACGATTATACTTTTTATTTCTTGCCTGACTTGTAAGAGTACCGCGGTGTAATTCGAGATAAAGTTCGCCAGACCATAATGGAAGATATTTATTATCTTTAACCTGATTTTCTAAATGACGGAAGAAGTCAAGAGATGGAGCAATTTTAACATTAGGACAACCCTCAATACCTCTTTGCATTCTTGCACCATGCTCAAGCATATCTACAGTTGGTCCTCCGCCACCGTCACCGAAACCGAATGTGCAGAGGTAATCTCTGCCTAAATCTTTCTGACTGTAACGCTTATTACCGCCGATAATGTAACCAGGTCTTAAATATGCGTTATATGTAGTCTGGTAGTCTTTTCTTTCATCACGATTTGCATCTTCACAAGGAGAGAAGTGAGAAAGAACTTCAGTACCGTCAATACCTTTCCACATAAATGTGTCATAAGGAAATTTGTTATATTCATTCCAGCTGATTTTTGTTGTCATAAAATAATCCATACCACATTTTTTAATGAGCTGTGGAATAGCACCAGAATAACCAAAAACATCTGGAAGCCACATAATTTTATTATCAATACCAAATTCTTCTTTAAAGAATTTTTTACCAACAAGGAACTGACGCACAAGAGCCTCACCCGATGCTACATTAGTATCGGCTTCAACCCACATACTGCCTTCAACTTCCCATCTGCCCTCTTTGACTTTTTCCTTGATTCTTTCAAAAAGTTCAGGGTAGTCCTGTTTAACATAATCATAAAGTTGTGCCTGTGAAGACATAAACTTGTAGTCAGGATATTCTTCCATAAGTTTTAACACAGTAGCAAATGAACGACCTGCTTTATCTCTTGTCTGACGAAGTCTCCAGAGCCATGCAACGTCAATATGAGTGTGACCAATTGACCAAGCAGTTGCTTCGTGAGTTTTACCATAAATGTTTTCATTTAAGTAAGCAGACGCAGCCTTTGCAGTTTCTTTGAAAGACGCTCTGTCACCTGAATCAATATTGAGCATATTACAAGCGATATTCAAGTGCTTGATTATATTAACTCTTACGGTAGAATCGCCATCATAATAATTTGTTACTTCTAAAGGTGATGCAATATCGTAGTAAATTCTTACTGCATCTTTGTCGAGTGTCTGTAAAAATGCACCCATCTGCACCTGACCCTTGTATTCCCAAGGGTCTGTGTAAGCATTTATGTAAATTTCGAGAGTTTCGCCACCTTTTGCACATTCTGAAACTGTTACATATTGGTGGTTACTATCTACGCCCTGTGTCATTTCGCCATTAATCCACACAATAAACTGTGGGTTAACCTGATTCCAGTTACCATTATTATAGTAAGGCTTAAACTGATAAATAACCTTTTCTCCTTTAAAATTTTCTGGAATTGTTACTGTTTGCTTAAACCAACAATAACACTCATGGTAACCCCAGTAATCGCAGTGTGCTTTAAAAGGCTTCCAATCGCCTTCATTTCTCTCTTCAAATGTATATTGTCCATCTCTTATAAAAAAGTCACCTGTTGAAACGCTATCTTTAATGAAGAAATCGCTTTTAATTACTTCTGTAATTTTGCGGATTCTTCTGCTTAACATATAGCGTTCACTGTTTTTGTCAAAAAAATCAACATCAAAATGTGCCATAGTTTCTCTCCTAATTTACAATTATTAATACACTTCCAATAATACCATATAAGTTATAATTTTACAACAAATAAATCCTAAAAAATTTATATAATAATAGCAATATTACCATTGACATTTTGCCTACAAATAATTAAAATAGATATAATATATTTGTATATTAAATTTTCTCTTTGAGAAATAACTATAAATCAGAAGGAGTGTAAAAAACATGGCACATTATTGTAACGAACCATCCAGAACATTCAGTGAGTATCTTCTCATCCCGGGTTACACAGGTCCTGACTGTATTCCTGCTAATGTATCTTTAAAAACACCATTATGCAGATACAAAAAAGGTGTTGAAGAATCTCCTATAACACTCAACATTCCGCTTATTTCTGCAATTATGCAATCTGTTTCAAATGACACACTTGCTATTGCACTTGCTAAAGAAGGCGGTATGTCTTTCATTTACGGTTCACAATCTATCGAAGACGAGGCTGCTATGGTAGCAAGAGTAAAAAGCTACAAAGCAGGTTTTGTTGTCAGCGACTCTAACTTAAGACCAACCGACACTTTAGCAGATGTTGTTAATCTTTTTGACACTATGGGTCATTCAACAATGGCAGTTACCGAAAACGGCGAAGCAAACGGCAAACTTTTAGGTGTTGTTACTTCCCGTGATTACAGAATCAGCAGAATGGCTTTAGAAACAAAAGTTACTGAGTTTATGACTCCACTTGAAAAACTCATTACTGCTCCCGCTTCAACAACTTTAAAAGAAGCAAACGACATTATCTGGGAACACAAATTAAACTCACTCCCTATTGTTGATGATAACGGTAATCTTCTTTACTTTGTATTCCGTAAAGACTACTCACAACACAAAGAAAATCCACAGGAAATTCTTGACGACCAGAAAAGATATATGGTTGGTGCTGGTATCAACACTCGTGACTATGAAGAAAGAATTCCTGCACTTATTGAAGCTGGTGCAGATGTTCTTTGCATCGACTCCTCAGAAGGTTACACAGAATGGCAAAAACGTACAATCGCATTCGTAAGAGAAAAATATGGCGATTCAGTTAAAATCGGTGCTGGTAACGTAGTTGACAGAGATGGTTTCCGTTTCTTAGCAGAAGCTGGTGCTGACTTTATTAAAGTTGGTATCGGCGGTGGTTCAATCTGTATCACTCGTGAAACAAAAGGTATCGGTCGTGGACAGGCAACAGCAGTTA
>CALAEU010000057.1 GCA_937891215.1 uncultured Clostridia bacterium | reverse complement strand
GAGATTTGTTTGTAGCATGAAACGAAAAAATTTTTATGATTTAAGTTTTCAGATAATTTATAGGGGTTCTTACAGGTATCAGTCCTGTAGGAACCCCTTGATTTATATAGTTTTATGCGGTCTGCGCTTTTTTACATCCCCTTTTTCTGTGATTTGACAAAATTTGTATAAATAGTGTATCATAATACCATTGAATTTAAATTTTTATTTCGTGGGGGTTTATACGGATGAAAAAAACAATATCAATAGTTTTAATTACAATTCTCTTCATAACAGTTTTACTGCCTTTAAGTGCATTGGCAGGTAATGGACCTTATCAGAGTAAAGGTGAGAATGATTCTGAGATGGCAATTATTGGTTTTGTTGATATTTATGGTGATATTAATTATGTGTTTCCTACGGAATTATGTAAAATCGGTAAATACGCAAATTCAAAAAATATCAATTACGATGCGAAAACAAATACACTTACTCTTAATAATTTTAAAACCAATGATATTATGGTAGTAACTGCTATGGGTGATGATTTTAAAATTAAACTTAGCGGTTATAATGAATTAGGTTGTATTATTTCTTCAGATTTGAGTTGGGGGAGTTCAATTACAATTACAGGTAAAGGTGTACTCTATGTAAATGAAAAGAAAAACTACACAGATGCAGTTTTCGTTGATGGTAGTGGTACAGGTAAAGCATTTTTCAAAGTTGAAAAGACAGTGGGCGTAAAACTTTTTAAAGGTGAACACAATGCCATTGGAATTTACGGTGTAGCTGAAGCGGATTCAAAAAAGACAATTATTTTAGAAGGTACTGTAAATGCAGGTGGAACTGCAACTTATAAATATGTAAGAACTATTTATGAGCAAGAAAAAGTTAAAGTGGTTGAACATTACAGTGGGGCAGGTATATTCTGCGGTAAAACAGGTGCTGGTAATGAAAACAAGATTTTTCTTGCAGAAATCTTTGATGAAAATAAAGATACTTATAATGTAGCAGAAGTTGTTTTTGACAATGAACTTAAAAAATATGTAGTTCTTCCAGTAAGTGAAAATTGTAAAGATATTTTACTTGAAAAGAATGGTTATGTTTCATTAGCGGAAGATAAATATCCTAAAGATGATGTTTTAATAATTGATTCTTATTCAATTGATATGGATGTCTGTATTGATGGAAACGGTAAAAAATGCGTGTTTGTAGATTACTCTGATTCAGGAAAACCTGAGAGTGATATCGAAGTTTATGAAATTCTAGACCATACTAAATATGGTAAATTAGCACTTTTATATAATCCTAAAAAGACTTATAAAGAATTAAAAAAAGTAAAGAGTATAACAGAATATAATCATATAAATACTTCTGGTTCTATTACAGTTAACTCTGTACCTAAGAAAGTTCCTGCAAAAGTAGTTTTAAAAAGTGCATTTAATTCTTTTGGTGGTGTGACAGTATCGTGGAATGCAACAAGTGATACTTTATGTTATAGAGTTTATCGTGCACAACTTATTAATAACAAATGGTCAAATTGGTCACAATTAAGTAAAGTTACAACAACAAACTATTTTGATAAAACGGCAAAAAATGGAGCAATTTATAAATATACTGTAAGAGCTGAAAATATTTTAGGACTTGGTGCTTTTGATAGTAAAGGTATAAGTGTTACCTACTTAGCATCACCAACAACGACAATTTCAAATACAAGTAATGGTGTGAAAGTTTCCTGGAATAAAATTACTGGTGCGACTAGTTACGTGATTTATCGTGCAGAATATACAAATGGTAAGTGGTCTAATTGGAAGAATATGGGTACACAAAAGGCAGATAAATCTTCATGGACAGATAATAAAGTAAATAGTGGCGTTCAATATAGATACACAGTAAGAGCAATAAAAAATAAAATAAAAAGTAATTATAAAGAATCAAATGAAGTAATCTACCTTGCTATGCCAGTGGTTAAAATTGCAAATACTTCAAAAGGTGTTAGTATCAATTGGGCAAAAATAAATGGTGCTACTGCTTATGTGATTTATAGAGCAGAGTATGTAAATGGTAAGTGGACATCATGGAAAGTTGTAGCAAATACAGGTGTAGTTACAAATTATACAGATTCAACTGCTGTTTCAGGTGCAACTTATAAATATACTGTCCGTGCCAAAAATAACAAATCATTGAGTGTATATAAAGAATCAACTTCATTGTTATATTTAGCAGAACCTGCAGTGAAAATTGCAAATAGTTCCAATGGTATCAAGGTGTCTTGGTCAAAATCAAATGGTGCAAAGAGTTATTATGTTTATCGGGCAGAATATGCAAATGGTAAGTGGTCCAACTGGAAAAATATGGGCACTCAAAAAGCAGATAAAACATCCTGGATTGATAAGAGTACAAAGGGTGGGGCACAGTACAGATACACAGTCCGTGCAATAAATGGTAAAGTAAAAAGTACATTTACTGGAACTAATGGCCTTGTAAGACTTTTAACCCCAACTGTAAAAATTGTAAATGATATCGCGGGTGTGAAAGTTTCATGGAATAAAATTTCAGGAGCAACCGGCTATATAATTTATCGTGCAGAATATTCAAATGGTAAGTGGACTTCATGGGTAAATCTTGGGAAACTTTCTAATGTAAATTCTTATATTGATAAAACAGCAACCAGTGGTGTTACATATAAATATACAGTAAAGGCTTGTAACGGTAATTCATCGGGTGCTTATAAAGAATCGGATAAATTATTGTATTTGGCAACACCTAATGTATCCGTTGAAAAAACAGAAAAAGGTGTAACTGTAAATTGGTCTGAAAGTAAAGGTGTAAAAAATTATATTGTTTATCGTTCAGAATATAATGACACAACAAAAAACTGGTCTTCGTGGAAAGCACTTTCGTACTCGGTAAAACCTGATACATTAACTTATAGTGATGAAACCACAGGTGCAGGTAAAACTTATCGCTATGCAATAAGAGCTGTGAATGGTGCAGTTAAAAGTGGATATGTTGCGAGTGCTTCAATAAAAATTTAAAATTAAGAATTGTGGGGCTACGCCATAATTATAATTTTACAAAAAACGACTACATTCTATCATTTTTAGTGAGTTTTAATACCTGACTTAAAATGATAGAATGTAGTCTTTTTATTCATATTAAATTATAATCAAGGCGAAGCTTTCCGAAATTCTTAATTTTTAATTCGCAGAACTTCTTCTCTCTGCCAACTCTCTCTCAACCTGAGCTCTTTTTTCAGGTGGGTATTTTATAAAGAACT
>CALAEU010000056.1 GCA_937891215.1 uncultured Clostridia bacterium | reverse complement strand
CTCGTGTTGCACAAATCAAAGCACAGATTGAAACAACAACATCTGATTTTGACAGAGAAAAACTTCAGGAAAGACTTGCTAAACTTTCTGGTGGTGTTGCAGTTATCCGCGTAGGTGCTGCTACTGAAACAGAAATGAAAGAAATGAAATTAAGAATTGAAGACGCTCTTGCAGCAACAAAAGCAGCTGTTGAAGAAGGTTATGTTGCAGGTGGTGGTGTTGCACTTCTTAACGCAATTCCTGCTCTTAAAGAATATATTGACAAAATCGAAGACCTTGACGAAAAAACAGGTGCAAAAATTGTTCTTAAGGCTATTGAAGAACCAGTTCGTCAGATTGCCGCAAATGCTGGTCTTGAGGGTTCAGTGATTATTGATGGTATCCTTCGTTCAGGTAAAACAGGTTACGGTTACGATTTTGCTACTGAAACATTTACAGATATGGCAGAAGCTGGTATTCTTGACCCGACTAAAGTTACTCGTTCAGCTCTTCAGAATGCTTCATCTGTAGCAGCAATGGTACTCACAACAGAAAGTCTTGTTACAGATAAACCAGACCCAGCAGCAGATGCAGCTCAGGCAGCAGCTATGGCAGCACAAGGCGGCGGAATGTATTAATCATATAATTTTTGCGCATAAGTCATTTCTTCACCCACTCGACGTACCTGTGTACGCCTTCGGGGTGAAGAAAAAGCCTTCTGCATCAAAACTTATTATGATTAATAATCGTTTATCACAAATTTATAAAAAACAAACTCACCATAGATTCTTTCGAGTCTATGGTGAGTTTTTCTGCATCGTTTAATAATGCTAAAAACATCAGTTCTACTTCCCAAAATTAAAAAAATATTGATTTTGGGAAGTAAGCGTGATATACTAATCTTGCGAGGTGAATTTTATGAAGTTAATTGAACGAAGCCACTACCTTAATAAAATGATAAATGTAATTGGAACCCCGGATATCAAAGTTTTAACAGGTGTGAGACGTTCAGGCAAATCAAAGCTCTTGGAAGCTTTCAAAATTTATGTAGAAAAAAATATTCCCAACTCCAATATTATTCACATTAATTTTAATCTATCTAAGTACGATAAATTAAAAGAATACACATCTCTTAATGAGTATATTGAAAATAACTTTATAGATGGTAAAGAAAATTTCGTTTTAATTGATGAAATACAAATGTGTGATAACTTTGAATTATGCATTAACAATTTACATGCAACCGAAATGTATGATATTTATATCACTGGTTCAAATGCATTTTTGCTCAGCTCAGACTTAGCAACATTATTTACTGGCAGAACTTTTGAAATTAAGGTGTATCCGTTTTCTTTTGCTGAATATATTAATTACTTCGGTTTTACCGATAAATATACAGCTTTTGATAACTATATGCTTGAGGGCGGTATGGCGGGTTCTTACCTGTATAAAGAACAAGAAGATAAATTGGATTATATAGAAAATGTTTTTGATACTTTGATTTTAAGAGATATAAGACAAAAGTATAATATCAAAAGCCCTAATTTAATGGACAGCATTTCACAATTTTTAATGGATAATGTATCCAATTTAACTTCAGCAAGAAGCATTACAGATACACTCACATCTAACAAGGATAAAATAAATCATAAGACAGTTGGTAATTACTTAAACTATCTTTGCAATGCATTTGCTTTTTACAAATTCCGCAGATACGATATTAAAGGGAAAAAATATCTTTCCACAAACGACAAATATTATTTAAGCGACCATACATTCCGTTATGCAAAACTTGGGACTAAAAACTTAGATAGTGGCAGAGTGATAGAAAATATCGTTGCTATGGAATTGTTAAGACGAGGTTACGAGGTTTATATTGGTGTTTTATATAAAAAAGAAATTGATTTCGTAGCTGTTAAAAGAAGTGAAAAAATTTATATTCAGGTATCGGATAATATAACTTTGCCAGAAACTTTTAAACGAGAGGTAGAACCTCTATTAAAAATAAAAGATGCCTATCCTAAAATGGTTATAGCGCGAACAAGAAACCCTGAATATCAATATGAGGGTGTTAAAATCGTGGATGTGGCGGATTGGTTATTGAGAGAATAGGCTATTTCCCAAAATTGAAAAAATGTTAATTTTGGCTAGTAGAATATTACTAAAAAACTCACCACAGGTTCATTACGAGCCTATGGTGAGTTTTTGTATATAGTATAATTAAAATAAAACTATCTGTAGCCTATTTAATTATTTCTTTTAATATTTCTTCAGCTGATACATTATATAATTTTGAAATAGCTATTAAATTTGAAGTGCTTGGTTCAGAAGAGCCTGTTTCCCATTTTGAAACAGCTTGTCTGCTTACACCCAAAGATTCTGCTACAAATTCCTGTGTCATATTGCACTTTATACGATACTCCTTCAAAATTACAGCAAGTGTTTTTGTGTTCTCCGCTTTTTCTTCTCTAATTGGCTTCGTTCTAATATACTTTTTCAAAGCTTTAATGCATAAATAAATCAAGTAACATAAAACACTGATAACTAATAAAGAAATAACAATAACTAAAGGTCCAATTATTGTTATATTGGAAGAATTGGTCATAGAGCAACCTCCTTTCTAAGGTGATTATATCAAAATCACTTTGGTTGCACCACCAACTATTACGCAACTACTGTTAATTTTTCTTAATTATCTGCTTCCTTACTATAAAGTAACAAACAAAAAGCACTACAAATGTAATCGTCCACGAAATCGGGTACGCATAGTAAAGGTATATAAGTGTAGGGTTTTTAGGGAAGAATACGAAAATCCAGAGAAGACGAAGTCCGCAACCACCTAAGAGAGAAACCAACATTGGTAAAACAGATTTACCCATACCCCTTAATTGACCTGCACCTACATCCATAAGTGAACAGAAGAAATAGAATGGTAAAATAAGCGTTAATCTTTGGGCACCGATTTCAATAACTGCAGGGTCTGTTGAGAAAATGCCTACAAGAAAATCTTTAAACACAACACCTAAAGCACCCATCCCACCACCGATTACAATTGTCAGCAAAACACAACGGAAATAAATTTTGTTAAAATTCTCGTATTTTTTTGCACCGTAGTTTTGTGAAGAGAAGGTCATTGTCGTTTGTGAAACTGCATTTGTACAGGTGTAAATCAGCGAGTCAATATTTGAACTTGCTGCAATACCTGCCATTGCAACTGAGCCGAATGAATTGACAGTTGTCTGAATTATAACATTTGAAACTGAAAAGAGTGAATTCTGAATACCTGCAGGAATACCAACATAAAGAATTCTTTTAAGTTCTTCTTTATGAAAACGCAATTTTTTAAAATCCAATTTGCAGGCATTTTTCATTTTTAAAAGAACAATAACTATTATAACTGCCGAGATATATTGTGAAACTATTGTAGCAATAGCAACACCTGCAACGCTCATATTAAATTTAATGACAAGAATTAAATTAAGAACAATATTTACAATGCCTGAAAGCGAAAGAATCAAGAGTGGTTTTTTAGTGTCACCAGTTGCTCTTACTATACTTGCACCGAAGTTAAAGACCATACCCGCCGGGGCACCTAAAAAGAATATTTGTAAATAGAGTTTAGAAAGTGGTAAAACATCTTCAGGTGAATCCATCATAACAAGAAGTTGTTCAGAAAAAACAAAACCAAAGATAGCAACAAAAATACCACTTAAAATGCTTAAAAGCATAGCGGAGTGAACGCATCTTTTTACTGAATCTTCATCTTTAGCACCAATATATTTTGCGGTCATAACACCTGAACCCATTGACATACCTAAAAATATATTTAATATAAGATGAACAAGTGAGCCTGTCGCACCGACTGCCGCGAGTGCAGTACCACCTGCAAAACGACCAACTACAATTACATCGGCGGTGTTATAAATCATCTGTAAAAGACCTGTTAACACAAGGGGCAAAGAAAATCTTAAAATTTTCTTTAAAAACGGTCCTTTTGTCATATCTAAAGAATATTTTGAAGCCATTTTTTAAATCCTTTCAAAAATCTGCGTTTATTATACTCTTAAAAAATCAATTTGTCATTAGTCAAATTTATTGACTTTTAGTTGTATTTTAGTTATAATTTAGTTACAAATCCTGACATAAAGAATTTTCTGACTGAAAGGTGTTATAATTAAGAATTGAGCAATGTAGTGTGCATTGCTTTTATTGTCTTATATTATGGCGCCCGAACGGGTGCTTATTTTTTTAGGAGTTTTTATTATGGAAACAAGAGTAGCAGTTTTAGCAATTATAGTTGAAAATACAGAGTCTGTTGAAGAATTAAATAAGACTTTACACGAGTATGGGAATTTTATTATTGGCAGAATGGGACTTCCTTACAGAGAAAAGGGAATTCACATTGTTTCTGTAGCAATTGATGCTCCTCAAGATAAAATCTCAGCTCTCGCCGGTAAGGTCGGAAAGATTGACGGAATAAGTGTAAAAACTGCGTATTCAAATGTGGTAAGTGTATGATAGAGAAAGCAAAAAGAATTATTGAATTTTTAAGTGAAAACCATTGTTTAAGTGAAGATGAATACTTATTTTTAATTCTGAATCGTAACGAAGAAACGGCGGAGTATTTAAGGCAAAAGGCAGATGATATCCGCAGAAAAGTTTATGGGAATAAAATCTTTGTGCGTGGTTTAATTGAAATAAGTAATATCTGTAAAAACGATTGCTACTACTGCGGAATAAGATGTTCTAATAAAAATTGTGAAAGATATAAATTAAGTGAAACAGATATTTTATCCTGTTGCGAAAATGGTTATAAACTCGGTTTTCGTACCTTTGTTTTACAAGGTGGCGAGGGTGTATTTTCTGCAGATGATATTTCGGGTATTGTAAAGAGAATTAAAGAGAAATACCCTGACTGTGCAGTAACACTTTCATTGGGTGAATATCAAAAATCCGATTATTTAAAAATGAAAAAAGCAGGTGCAGACCGTTATCTTTTAAGGCACGAAACAATCTGTAAAGCACATTATGAAAAACTTCACCCACAAAATATGTCTTATGACAATAGAATGAGGTGCTTAAAAGTTTTGAAAGACTTGGGCTTTCAGGTAGGCTCGGGTTTTTTGGTTGGTTCGCCACATCAATCTCCTGAAATAATTGCAAAAGAGTTTAAATTTATAGAAAAATTTTCGCCGGAAATGTGTGGAATAGGTCCGTTTATACCACAGAAAGATACACCATTCAAAAATGAAAAATCGGGTACTGCAGAAGAAACTGCGTATTATCTTTCAATTATAAGACTTATAAAACCAAATATTTTACTACCTGCAACAACGGCACTCGGCACAATAAAAGACGGTGGCAGAGAGTTGGGGATTATTTC
>CALAEU010000055.1 GCA_937891215.1 uncultured Clostridia bacterium | reverse complement strand
TTGTAGTAATCCCGGTCCGAGGCCATTTCCACCGATTCCGTATCTACCTTAAAGAAAGCCTTCTGCTCATCTGCGGCAAAACAGGGGAGCACAGTTAGCAATGTGGCTAAAAATACCAGCAGGTTAAAAATTTTCTTCTTCATCATTTAATCCTCTTGTATAAAAATAAAGCGTGCAATTTTTTCACATATCTAAGTAAAATTATAGTACTGTCTATTTTTTAACGCAAGTGAAGAATACTTTGTGTTAATTGTCATAAAGCAGACCTTGTTTTTAGACATTCTTTCGTGTGTAGGGGATTTGTGTTATAATTTGAATAGATATTTTAATGCTTGGGGGAAGTGTTTATGGCTAATTATCTGCTTTCCAATTTAAATATAGATCTTATCAGCGAAGAGTTAGGTGAATTTTTAAACAAGTGTAAGGTTGATCGCAAGGATGCCATGCGTATAAAGCTTGTGGCGGAAGAAACATTGCTCAATTATCAAGAGCAGTTTGGCGAAGAACAGGTAGTTGTTTTTGAATGTGGCAAACGTTTTGGTAGACCACGTGTTGAACTGCGCTTTCCTTCTGCAAGGTTTAACCCATATGAAAAAGTGGAAGTGACAGAAGAAGACAGTAGTGTTTTGCAAAGTATCTTGGTAAATATGGGAATTGCTCCCACTTATCAGTACAAGGCTGGCAATAACATTGTTATATTTACTGTCACATTCAACTAAATCTGATGCAAGATTTATATAACCATAGCAATCGTCAAGACCTTTTTCATTAAGTTCATTGCCTTTAACAGATGTGAGTGGCAAGAATGTTGCACGACCCGCCTTGCTCTCTTTAAGGAAGTTAATTGCTTTTTTTGCATCGTTTTCAGTATCTGTAATAATATTCTGAATTGCAGCACCCAAAGCAGTTTCTATTGCCAAAGCATATTTATCTTTAACAGTAATAATCTGTGAAACAGGTGCATGAATACCTTTTAACACATTGTGTTTTACTTCACGCATAACTGCTTTAACGCTACCTTGATAACCCTCCATATTCTTCTCTAAATCAGAAAGCATAGCTACTCTCGAATTTTTAATATGAAGTTCGTTTCTTAAAGAATTTTCTTTTTCTTTTAATGTCTCTAATTTTTCAAGTCGCTTTTGTGCTAATAATTCAATACCTGAAAGTGAATTGTTGAGGTCATTATTCTTTTCAACAACTGCGTCAAGTTCAGACTTCGCTTTATTTTTCTCATTTTCCAATTCGTCTAAAATTGGTTTTCTTGATTTTTCGTTTTCTTTTATTGCGGCAATTCTGTTTTCGATTTCTTCTATAGATGAAGCCGCGGTTGAAGTAAGCACACGCTTGTCTGCAATAAGAAGTGAAAGATTTGACATTTTCTCAGAAAGTTCTACACTCTCTGCCGCACTTTCTGTATTCTTATTTGAAATTAACTCAATTTCTTTTGAAAACTCCTGAAGTTCTTCTTTTTTTGCTTTTATTGCGGATTCAAGAAGTTTAATTGCTATATTAGTTGAAGCAATCTGCTCATTGATTTCTGCTTCAGTTTCGTTTTCATTGGTTTTATCGCGTTCGATTCTTTCAATTGTTTCGTTGTTATGTAAAATGCTGTTTTCGTGAACTGCTGCCTGACTTTCGATTAAAGCAGCCTGTTCTTCTAACTGTGAAGATGCACGATAAATTTCATCTATTTCAATAGTAATTCTTTGTGTTTCTGAAATAGCGTTATCAATCTGTTTTGCAGTTTCGTCAAGCACACGACAAACATCATTATACTGTGAATCTGCAACAGTAATTTTCTTTTCCTGTTCACGAAGATTGCTCCGTGTTCTCTCAAGTGTATGAAGACAAAGACCAATATCAAGACACTTTTTCTCTTCTGAATATTCAAGGAATTTTTCTGCCTTTTCTTTCTGTGCTTTTAAAGGGCCTACGCGTGTTTCAAGTTCAGTTAAAATATCACGAAGACGAAGAAGATTTTCTTCTGCCTGGTCAAGACGGCGCATAGCATCCGCACGGCGGTATCTGTAATGAGAAATACCGGCAGCTTCTTCAAGCATATCACGACGCTCGTCACTCTTACCTGAAATAAGAGTTTCAATTTTACCCTGACTTACCATTGAATAACCATCTCTACCAAGACCTGTATCCATAAATAATTCGTGTATATCTTTAAGTCTTGATGGTTGTCCGTTTATTTTATATTCACTTTCACCTGAACGATAATATCTTCTTGTAACACTTACTTCGTCATTATCGTTATTTAATGCTCTGTCTTTATTATCTAATTTAAGAGTTACTTCCGCAAAACCAACTGCACGACGAGCATCTGTACCACTGAAAATAACATCTTCCATTTTTGAACCACGAAGATTTTTAGTGCTTTGCTCACCTAAAACCCAACGCATAGCATCAGAGATGTTACTCTTACCACTACCGTTAGGTCCGACTACTGCAGTTATGCCTTTTCCGAATTCAAGTAATGTCTTGTCGGGAAAAGATTTGAAGCCTTGCAATTCGATTGCTTTCAAATACATTTTTGTATTCTCCGTTTCAATTTTCTTCTATCAATATTTCGTATTTAGCTAAATCTGATTTACCTTTTATTGCAACTGAAAATCCATCAGTTAAAAGATTTCCTTTGTTTTTACTTTTTTGACCTGTTGCTTTTGAGATTTCTTTTTCGTTTACAAATATTGTAACATTTTTAACTTGAGAATTGTTTTCATTTTTGTAAATTTCAAAAAGTTTTTTTCTTATATTTTTCAAATATATTTCACTTTCGCAAAGCTCTCTGAATGCCGGATGATAAGGTCCGCTTAAAAATCCATCTTCAACATTACCGCCTGAATGAAGACCAAGACGGATAACTTTTATATTGTTTTCATAAAACATTTCTAAAAGTTCTGCACAAAGTGAAATTGTTTCTTCTAAAGATTGTGATTTATATTCACCCGAAGCGAGAAGTTCTGCTAAATGAGTATTTTCTAAAACTATTGTAGGATAAATACGAACTGTGTCGGGTTTTAATTTAATTAAATCCCTTGCAGTTTCAATGTCTTTTTCATAAGTACTTTTATAAAGACCTGTCATCATCTGAAGGCCTAATGAAAAACCATGTTTCTTTATACGTAATGACGCGTTTATTATATCTTCTTTTGTATGTCCACGTCTGTTATATAACAACACTTCGTCATTTGTGCTTTGTGCACCAAGTTCAATAGCAGTTACTTTATATTCTTTTAAAATTCCAAGAACCGTTTCGTCTATTGCATCTGGTCGGGTTGAAATTCTTATACCCGAAAAAGTACCATTATCAATAAACGGTTTCGCTTCTTCTAAAAGAGAAATCATATAATCTCTGTCAATAGCGGTAAAACTTCCACCAAAAAATGCTATTTCAGTATTTTCCCTTGAAAGATTACTGTTACTGGCAAATTCTAAAGTTTCTCTTACTTCTTCTTTTGTGAGTTCCTTTATGCTACCTGAAATAGTCTTCTGATTACAGAACGAGCATTGATTAGGACAACCAGCATGTGGAACAAAAAGTGATATATTAGAGTGTTTCATCGTACAATTTATAGAGGGCATTACCCGCCGCATTCTGTTCTGCTTCTTTTTTGCTTTTGCCCTTGCCTTCACCTATTATCTCACCATTGAGTTTTACACGGAATACAAAAGTTTTGTCGTGGTCAGGACCTTCTTCGCCAACTTCTTCATAAGCCAAAGTATTGCCTTTAACTTTCTGAATTTCTTCCTGTAAAAGTGATTTATTATCTTTAAAACTTGTCTCTCTTTTTACTGCATCTTTTATAAATCGTAAAATGTAAGGTTTGACCGCTTCCATTCCACCGTCAATATAAATCGCCGCAATAATCGCTTCAAACGCATCGGACACAACAGACGGACGATTTCTTCCACCAGTACTGTCTTCTCCACGACCTAAAAGAATGTATTTGCCTAAATCTATCTGCTCAGCAAATTTAAAAAGTGATTTTTCACAAACTACTGCCGCACGAAGTTTAGTCATCTCTCCTTCAGGACGATTTTTGAATTCAGTAAAAAGATACTCTGCGGTAACAAATCCTAATACTGAGTCGCCTAAAAATTCAAAGCGTTCATTATTCTTTTTTAATTTGTTTTCATTAGCGAAAGACGAGTGTGTAAGTGCTAATTCCAAAAGACTTTTATCTTTGAATGAATATCCTAATTTTTCTTCAAACTCAGTAAAGTTCATTTTTTCACCTCAAGTCGAGTGTATCAAAATACTCTAAACTACGCTTTGCCAGTGCTTCATAGCGTTCTTTTTTATCTCTTATTTTTTCTTCTAATGGTGGAACAATTCCGAATGCCGCACCCATTGGTTGAAAGTTTTTGACAGTTTCATCTGAAATATATTTTGTCAGAGCACCCATCATTGTAATCTCGGGAAGAACTAACTTTTCTTCACCTGAAAGCTTCTTAGCAGCATTGTACCCTGCTAAAATACCTGATGCCGCAGATTCCATATAACCCTCAACGCCTGAAATCTGCCCTGCAAAATAAATTCGACCATTTTTTCTGAGACTGAAATCGTCATTTAAAAGTGCTGGTGAATTTATGAAAGTATTTCTATGCATTACACCATAGCGCACAAATTCTGCATTTTTAAGAGCAGGAAACATAGAGAAAACTCTTTTTTGTTCAGGAAATTTAAGATTTGTCTGAAAGCCTACTAAATTATACATAGTGCCTTCTGCATTTTCTTTTCTCAACTGAAGATTTGCCCACGGACGATGACCTGTTTTAGGATTCTGAAGGCCTACTGGTTTCAATGGACCATAACGCATCGTATCTTTTCCGCGAGAAGCTAAAACTTCAATAGGCATACAACCTTCATAAACATCCTTTTTCTTGTCGAAAGAGTGAAGCTCAGCACTTTCCGCATTTATTATTGCGTCATAAAAAGCTTCATATTCTTCTTTATTCATAGGACAGTTTATATAGTCCTTCTCACCACCACGGTCATAGCGTGACTGTGTAAAAGCATTTTCCATATCAATACTTTCAGCAGTAACAATAGGTGCCGCGGCATCATAAAATGAGAGAAAATCTTTACCTAAAAGTCGACCGATTTTTTCTGCTAACGTGTCACTTACTAAAGGACCTGCCGCAATAATAACTGTTCCCTCAGGAATTTCTGTTACTTCTTCTCTCACAACAGTAATGTTTTCATTACTTAAAATACTTTTTGTTATAAGCGAAGAGAAAATATCTCTGTCAACTGCTAACGCACCGCCTGCTGGAACTTTTGCTTTGTCAGCCGCTTCAAGACACACAGAACCAAATCGACGCATTTCTTCTTTTAAAAGGCCCGCGGCAGAGCCGACTCTTTCTGCTTTTAATGAATTTGAGCAAACAAGTTCTGCTAAATTTCCGCTTTTGTGTGCAGGTGAAAATTTAACTGGTTTCATTTCGTAAAGCGTTACTTTTATGCCACGCTTTGCAAGTTGATTTGCCGCTTCAACACCTGCAAGACCACCGCCAATAACGGTTACTTCTTTATCACTCATCATCATTTTCCTGTAAATTCTTTGAATTTTTTCTTGGTGCCTTATAAGAATAGCCACAATCAGTATTTGAGCAGGTAATCACGCCACCCTTACCTTTAAAGAGTGATTTTCCACACTTAGGACAATTTTCACCTGTTGGTTTATCCCATGTCATAAAGTTACATTCAGGGTAATTGTTACAACCGTAGAACTGGTAACCTCTCTTAGATTTTTTACCGATAACAGTACCGCCACAAATCGGACAGGAAGCAGTTGTTTCTTCTACAAGTGGTTTTGTAGTTTTACATTCAGGGTAACCAGGACAAGCAAGGAATTTACCAAAACGACCACTTTTAACAACCATATTTCTGCCACATTTTTCGCATTTTATGTCTGTTATATCTTCTTGCAACTGAATTTTCTGACCCTGCATTTCATCTTTTGCTTTTGCAAGTGTTTCTTCAAGGTCATCGTAGAATTCTCTTAACATTTCTACATAATTGCATTCACCATTGTCAATTTCGTCAAGTTTTGCTTCCATTGATGCAGTGAATTTTGTATTAACAAATTTAGGAAAACGCTCTTTTAATAAATCTGTTGTTACTTTACCTAACTCTGTATTTTTAAGCATTTTACCTTCACGCTTGATGTATTCACGCTTGATAATTGTACTTACAATTGAAGCGTAGGTACTTGGTCTACCGACACCTGTTTCTTCAAGCATTTTAATTAAAGATGCTTCTGTAAAGTGTGCTGGTGGTTGAGTAAAATGCTGATTACCTTTAATCTCTTTGAGTTTTGGTGTATCGCCCACTTTAATTTCAGGAAGAACACTTTCTTTTTCTTCATCGTCTGTTGATTCTTCATAGAGAACTGTAAAACCATCAAATTTTACAGAATAACCACTTGCAGATAACATGCAGTATTCATCTGGTGTTTCTTTTTTGCTACCTTTGATTTCAATTTTTACAGTTGCCTGTTCACAAGCAGCCATAAGACTTGCAACATATCTGCACCAGATTAAGTTGTATAATTTATATTGGTCATTTGAAAGACTACTTTTTACTTTTGCAGGTGTTAAATTAACATTAACAGGGCGGATTGCTTCGTGACCATCTTGTGCACCTGCACGTGTTTTGAAATATCTAGGTTTTTCAGGAAGATATTTTTCACCATAAGCTTCCTTTACAAATTCTGTGTGTGCTGCTCTTGCTTCTTCAGAAATACGAAGCGAGTCAGTTCTCATATAAGTAATAAGACCTGTTGTACCAAGACCTTGCACGTCAATACCTTCGTAAAGTTCCTGAGCAATTTTCATTGTCTTCTGCGCCTGAAAGTTTAATTTTCTTGATGCTTCCTGTTGCATTGAAGATGTGCTGAATGGTGGAGCAGGTTGTTTCTTTCTTGTACCTTTTTTTACTGAATCAGTAACAAAATCTGCACCATCTAAACGAGCTAAATATTTATCTGTTTCTTCTTTATTTTTTATTTCTACTTTACCATTTTCATCTGCAGTAAGAGACGCAGAAAATGTTTTTCTGTCCGAAATAAATTTAGCATCTATTGACCAATATTCTTCCGGATTGAATTTTGCAATTTCTTCCTCTCTGTCAACAATAAGACGAACCGCAACACTCTGCACACGACCAGCAGAAAGACCTCTTCTTATTTTCTGTGAAATAAACGGACTGAGTCTGTAACCTACTAACCTATCTAAAATTCTACGTGCTTGTTGAGCATCAACAAGTCCCATATCAACAGTTTCAGGGTTAGAAATACCCTTTTTTACACTTGTTTCGTTAATTTCGTTGAACTTAACCCTGTTTTTCTCGTTTAAATCAAGACCTAAAATTGTAGCAAGATGCCAGGAAATTGCTTCTCCCTCGCGGTCGGGGTCAGTTGCAAGATAAACTTTTTCGCTTTTTTCAACCTGTGCTTTTAACTCTTTTACAAGTTTTTCTTTATTTTTAATAATTGCATATTTAGGGGTAAAGTCATTTTTTACATCAACGCTTAATTTAGCTGCTGGTAAATCTCTTACGTGACCCATTGAAGCGGTAACTTCAAAATCCTTACCTAAATATTTTTTTATTGTTTTAGCCTTTGCAGGCGACTCCACTATAACAAGTTTGGACATTTGATTCTATCCTTTCAAATACTGTATTTTTTGCCTTCTGTCTGCTTAACATCGCCCATAAGTTCGAGTTCTGTAAGTGCAGAAAGCACATCACTCATTTTTAAAGATGTCTGCCTTAATATATCATCAATATGAGTAGAGTTTTCATTTAAAACGGAATACACTTTTTTAGCTTCCAAAGAGTAACTGTCGTCCAACTCTTTCTTTTCAATCTTTTTGATTTCTTGTTCAACAGTCTTTTTCTGTATTGGTGCTTTTTCTCTGGTGACAGTTTCCCGTGATTTCTTTCTGTATTCAACATAAGGAATCTGCGAAAGCGAAACATTCGCTTTACTAAAGTCTATTAAATCTCCATAAAGATATTCATATTCACTTAAAATATCCATTGCAGAAAAAACAGGTTTTGCACCATTTTTTATTAAATGATTTGCACCGTCAAATGAAGAACGGACAATATCACCTGGAACTGCAAAAACATCTTTACCTTGTTCTAATGCATAATTTGCAGTGATAAGAGAACCGCTTTTTACACCTGCTTCTATAACAAGTGTTCCTAAAGTAAGCCCTGAAATCAATCTGTTTCTTATCGGAAATGTAGTTCTCGAAGCTGGCGTAAATGGTGGATACTCTGAAATAACTGCACCGTATTTTGTAATTGCTCTTCTTAAAGATGCATTTTCTTTAAGATAATCGTAAGAAAGACCGCAACCTAAAAATGCGGCAGTTCTGCCTTTTGCAAGCATTGCACCCGCGTGTGCTTCACTGTCAATTCCCAAAGCACCACCACTAACAATTGTAACACCACAGGACGCAAGAGAAAATGATAACTTCTGTGCAGTTTCAATTCCGTAATTACTTGCATCTCTTGTACCAACAACCCCAATAGAAACGGTATCTTTTAAAACAGTCGCATCACCCATAGCGTAAAGTACTAAAGGCATATCTGAAAGCTGTTTAAATCTTTCAGGGTAATTCGCACTGTCAGGTGTAATAATTGAGTACCCTTTCGCTTTACACTCACGAAATATCCCCAATGTTTCACTTGGTGAAATACTTTTTAATGCATTTATTTTTTTACTGGTCAAAAGACCGGACAAACGCCATTCATTAGACCCTGCATTATACATTTTTTCGGGGTCACCGAAATAAGCTAACAGTTCATCGGTTTTAGCACCTGCACCTAAAGCACATTGAAGCCAAAGCCAATATTCAGTAGGACAAATACTCATTTATCTCATCATTTCCCACATAATTATTGTTGCAGCAGCCGCTGCGTTAAGTGACTCTGCATAGCCATTCATAGGAATAGTGACAAGTGTAGAATTCTCCTTCGCTCCATCGCTTATTCCGTTACCCTCATTACCGATTATAACCACCATACCAGAGGTTTTATCAATATCTGTAATTTTTAAAGCAGAGTTGTCAGGAACCGAACCATAAATTTTCATATCATTATTTTTAAGTTCGGTAAAAAGTTTGGGTAAATCGTCAACTGTTATAACATCCAGACGAAACAATGCTCCCATAGATGCCCTTTGCACCTTGGGATTATAAACATCGCAACCACCTTTAATTATAATGCCGTCAAGACCTACCGCTTCCGCAGTACGGCAAATAGCGCCAAAATTAGATGGATTGGAAACCTCTTCCAAAGCAACATATTTGCCATAGTATTTTATTTTACTTATATTTGCAAATTTGTCAAGCACTCTGAGAACTGCAAAAACACCCTGAGTAGTTTTTGTATCTGCAAGTTTTTCTGCAATTTCTTCTGAAATTATAAATGCTTTTTTTGTTGAATTTAAAATAACTTCTATATATTCTTTATACTTTTCATTAGCTTCTTCTGTAACGAAAAGCATTTCAAGCTCTGCACCACTGAAAACAGCATCTTTAATAAGTCTCGCACTTTCAAGAAAGAATCTCTCTTCTTTTTTTCTGAAAGATGCAGACTCTCTTAACTTTACTGCATATTTAATTTTATCATTACTTTTTGATGAAATAACTTCCATAACCCTATCCTTTATTGAATGCAAAATTTATTTTATAGCTGACTTACACACCTGATTTATGAAATAAATTTCGCACTCAAAAATAGCAATTTTTTTCAAAATACGACTCATTTTTAACGCCCTTAATAAACGCCTAACGCTCGGTCAGAACCCTGACCGAGCGTATTTCAACTAACTATTAAAGAGCAGCCTTTGCTTTTTCAACAAGAGCTGTGAAGCCCTGAGGGTCAGCAATAGCAATTTCTGAAAGCATTTTTCTGTTAAGGTCAATGTTTGCTTTCTTAAGACCGTTGATGAATGTTGAGTAGTTGATACCATTCATTTTGCAAGCAGCTGAAATTCTTGCAATCCAAAGACGGCGAAAATCTCTTTTCTTTTGTTTTCTGCCGATATATGCATAGTTACCACTTTTCATAACAGCTTGTTTCGCTGTTTTGAATAATTTGCTCTTTGAACCATAGTAACCTTTAGCTAATTTAAGAACTTTATTTCTTCTTTTGCGAGTCATTGTCGCACCTTTAATACGAGCCATTTAAATTTACCTCCGTTCTAATCTTATTTATAAGGAATAAGACGCTTGATTTGCTTTGTATTTGTAGCGTCTGCAACTGCTGTCTGACGAAGACCTCTTTTACGTTTTGTAGTCTTCTTTGTAAGAATGTGAGACTTATTTGCATGACCACGTACAGGTTTACCGTTTTTTGAAAGTTTGAAACGCTTTTTAGCGCCTGAATGTGTTTTAAGCTTTGGCATGATTTTTCCTCCTTAATAATAAATCATTTAGTTAAATCATTTAGTTGTCTTGGGTACAAGGAACATAAGCATTGAACGGCCTTCAAGCTTTGCAGGTTTTTCAACAGTTCCGACTTCAGAACAAGCCTCTGCAAATCTGTCCATAATTCCGTTACCATTCTCAGCGTGTGCCATTTCTCTACCTCTGAAGCGAATTGAAACCTTAACCTTGTTTCCATCACTTAAAAAGCGTCTTGCATGGTTAGCTTTTGTGTTAAAATCGCCGACATCAATATTGAGAGATAAACGAACCTCTTTAATATCCATAACCTTTTGGTTTTTTTTCGCTTCTTTTTCGCGTTTTGCCTGTTCAAAGCGATATTTACCATAGTCCATTATTTTGCACACTGGCGGATTTGCACCCGGTGCAATTTTTACGAGGTCAAGATTTGCTTTTTCTGCTAATTTAAGAGCATCTTTAGCTGACATAATGCCAACCTGCTCACCTTCTGCAGAAATTACTCTGACTTCTTTATCTCTGATTTCTTCATTGATTTGGGTTGCTTCCTTGCTGATACCAAAACACCTCCTGAAATAATTAAAGCGTGAACGAAATTTCCGTTCACGCTAAAAGACACAACAATACTGTTGTAAAATCTAAAAGGTATTGTACCAAACAATACTCTCGTTTGGTGAGAACGGAAATGTTCTACTTTTATGCTCAAATATAATACCAACAAGTTTTACATTTGTCAATACCTTTTTAAAAATTTTATTCAATAATTACATTTTCAGAGTCATTATTGCCATTATCAACAATAACATCCTCATTTTCTGTAATTTTCTCTGTAGTTGGTTCTTCGGTTGTTGGCTCTTCGGTAGTCGGTTGTTCAGTTGTTGGTGGAGTGTATTCACCGTAACAATAAATAACTACCTTTTGTGCAGCACTTATTCTTCTGTCGTGTGGCAAATCTGACCAATTCGCATTTTCTTCAGGATAATAAACTATACTTGAAACTTTGTTTGACTGTTCTTCGCTATCTGCAACACTACTCACAACAGTTTCAACATATTTAAATCCTTTATCTGTAAGCGTTTTAAGAGCTTTTGTAGCATCTTCACCTACTAAATCAGGAACTAATAAGCCGTCACTGATTTTAAGGGTTATTGAACGCTTATTTATTGAAGAAACAACAGTACCTTCTGGTAAATCTTGTGCTATGACAGTACCCTTTTCTTTGTCACTGTCTTCGTAAACAGTGCTTATTATAAGTACTTTTTTATAAGTTTCATTCATATATTTGGTTGAACTTGATACCGGAATTGTAAATGCTATTCCATTACCAGGTTCGGCTATTTTTAATCTTTGATTCATGTATCTCAAAATATACTTACTCATAATTGTCGGCATAATTGCCATAATTACACCGCGTTCGACCTCATTTAATCCAAAATAATCTAACATACTAGATGAGGCGGTTCCAATGCCATGAGTAATCGCCTTGAATTTAACCTTGTATTTATTTAATAGTTTAACATACATTTGCTCTTTAGTGTCACTTGCTATTATAAACATTAATGATAATTTATTCATGACAACACTTCCAATCATAATCAATTATTGTTTCATCTAGATATTCGGATG
>CALAEU010000054.1 GCA_937891215.1 uncultured Clostridia bacterium | reverse complement strand
TTCGAGGGTTCGAATCCCTTGCTCTCCGCCAAAGAGAGAAAAGTTCCAAACTGGTGCTTTTCTCTTTTTCTATTCTTTATTCTCTATTATTTCTTATCTGAAATGTAGTGCAATTTTCCCAAACAATAAAAGTAAAAGTCTAAAATGTACACAATTGTAAACCCGTTTTATCTGTGTTATAATTATCTATATAAAAAGAATTGGAGTAACGCTATGCCTAAATTAGTTAACAATCTCGCAACCGATGTCAATGAAAAACTGACAAAAAAAGAATACATTGCTTTTGGTGCAAGCACCGCTATTTCTAAAGTTTCAACTGCAATGAGCGGATTTTTCGGAGGTCTTGTTGCTTCAACATTTTTAGGGCTTTCAGAAGAAGCTTTTGCTACATACAGTACAATTATTTTTATTCTCGGTTTCTGGGATATTGCAAACGATGTAATTGTTTCTTCATTTCTCGATAAATCGAGGAAAACATTCGGCAACTGGGGCAGATTTAAACCATGGCTTATGCTAATGATTGTCCCCTGCAATTTAGTTCTTATTTTGCAGACATTACCAATTAAAGCGTTTTTCCCCGAAGCGACTGACACCTTTAAAGTTATTTATCTTGTTTTGTTATATTTCTTAAATGACGCATTTTCTACTTTTTATAACGCCGCACTTACTGCACTTAACGCGAGAAGAACAACAAACAATCTAGAACGCGGTTACATAGCGGCAATTGAAAGCATTTTAGGTTCATCGGTTGGTGCGTGTGGTACTTATATTGCGGCACTTTTACCTTTTATTTTACCGAATATTTCTGAAGCAGAAAGATATTTTTACAGTTATTCTGTTGTAACAATTGCTTCAATACCTCTTGCTATATGGAACATTGTTGTAACAAAAGAAAGAATTGCAGAACCTAAAAAAACAGAAGCACCAAAACTTCGTGAAGTTTATAGGCACATAATAAAAAATAAACCACTCATACTTTATATGATATCTGAAATTTTAGGTCACGGTATGTCGGTTGGTTATGGTCTTATGACTTATGCATTTATTGCTTGTTTCAGAGCAGAAACTTTTACTCTTACCCTATTTTCAGGTACACCGTTTGAATTTAATTATGTTTACAACGACGGTAACTATGCGGCACTACTTTCATTTGCTTCATTGGCTTCACTTGTAACTACAGGTATTTCGCTGTTTTTAGCACCAATTGTCCGTAAATGGATTGACGATAAATATCTTTATATAGGTATGAAACTCGGAACGACTTTTTGCTATTTTGCTATGTTTTTTAGTATATACCCTTATGAAGCACATACCCCTGCACAGATATTTGTAAGGGTAGTTATCTGGTATGCAATTCACGGACTTACAACAGGTTTTTACAACACTATACCGGGACTTATACAAATGGCTGTATATGACTATGGCGAATATAAACACGGAGAAAGAAACGAAGCAACTGTTAGTTCTTTAAAGAACACTTTGTCACGAATACTCGGCAACTGCACAAATTATGTAACAAATCTTTTCCTTATATATGTCGGCTACAAAGCATTCGCCGAAACTCCTGAGCTTATGCCACAAGAAGCAAAAGCAAGTCTTATGTATCTTTTCGCAATTCTCCCTGCTATTTTTTCATTATTAGCAGTTATTCCTATGATTTTTTATAAATTAACCGGTAAAAAACACAAAGAAATTACGAGTAATCTCGCAGAACGAAGACAAAATATTCTTGATGAAATAAACATAAAAGGTTGATAAATATGGTTACGCTTTCTGAATTCAAAAAAACTAAAGATTTCCTCGTTTGTGTTGATAGTGATGGTTGTGCAATGGACACAATGGATATTAAACACATCCGTTGCTTTGGTCCTTGTATGGTTGAAGTCTGGTCGCTTCAGAAATGGGAAAATGAAATACTTGAAAGATGGAACGAAATTAACTTGTATACGTTAACTCGTGGCATTAACCGTTTTAAAGGTTTAAGTATGGCTTTAGCTGAAATAAGTAAGCAATATCAAGCGATTGACGGTATTGAAGATTTAATTTTTTGGTCGAAAAATGCCGACGAGCTATCAAACGATGCTTTAAAAAAAGAAATTGAAAAAGCTCCTCAAAAAAAGATTTTTTCTCTTGCTTTAAAATGGAGCGAAAA
>CALAEU010000053.1 GCA_937891215.1 uncultured Clostridia bacterium | reverse complement strand
TGATGGCAGTATCGCTATGAAAGATAATTCCGCTACAGGTGTATTTACATACAGCGGTAACGATATTTCAGTAGGCGATGTAATTGCTTTACATGATGGTAAAATTGATACTGAAGAAAATACAGTAGTTGACGGTGACGTTGCTTATGTTGAAATCACTTCAGTTGAGGGAAATAAGTATTTTTATAAATCTGCAAAAGCAGAAGATGTCGTTTTCTTACCTGATGTTTTACCAGTTCCGAAACACGCAGATAAAGATGACAGTGAAAATACATTAACATTAGATAACGATGTGCTTGATTTTACTTATTTTGAAAATCAAGAGGCTTTAAACGAAGATACAAAAACCAATGTCGGTGATTTTATTGCACTTTATGAGGGTGTTCTTGGTGAAACAGAAACTGCCGATTACTATGAAATTACCAGTGTAAAAAAAGGTGCTGAAACTACAGTTGTCACAGTAAAACCTGTTACTGTAGATGAACTCAAAAATGCTCTTTCAACATACGAAACAAATGGTGTTGATATGGTTCTTCCTGAAAAAGAGGTAGAAAAATTAGAAGAGCAGATTATTGAGCAGGCAGAAGACAGCGGCTTTGCCGAAAAATCTGCACAATATATTTTGCAGAACAAACTCGGTACTGATGAAGAAGTTGTTTTTGGTAAAAAATATCATTTAAGTCCTGACCAGATGCAGCTCTTCGGTATGGATGTTGAAGCGGGTAATCTTTCTTATATGGTAAGGCTTGACCCACCTGAAATAAGCGCAGATATAACCACAGAGCTTAAAAAGGTAACCCAGATAAACAAGGGTACCGGCTTAAGAGTTGCTTTTGGTGTTACAATCCCTGTAGGTATTGAAGTTGTTGAAAATGGTCACAGAGTTATTGAAAGTTTTTATCTTGACCTTTATGTAACATTTGAACAAGAGGTTAAATTCAACACGAGATTCTCTGCTGATATTCAGTGGGATAACTGGGCATATATAGTATGGTGGATTGATGAAGTTGTTGTGAACGCCGGTTTTGATATGGGTGTTTACACAGGTGTTGGTGCAGTAGCATCAGTTTACACAGAAAAATATCATCAGAAATCATATTTCTGGAACGAACTTGTTGAAAAGAAAGATGGTACTTTCTCATCTGCAAGTAATATAGCAACAAAACTTAACAATATGCTTAAAGATGGAAATGTTTCGTTCTTTAATGTTGATGAAGAAAATTCTCTTATAAATGAGTATTCAAAAATGCTCGAAAGAGAAATTGACTATGTTGATATCTTAGCAATACGTTTGTATCACAACAAAGGTTATGTTGACCCTAAAACACATATTGTAAACTATGTTTTAGATGTTGAACTTGTATTTGGTGCTAAACTCAATATAACAATGGGTGTTTCTTTTGAAGCATTAAGTGTAAAGCAATACAACTTTACACTCGATATGTTCGCTGCAAAGGGCTCTGCAAGCGTTGTAGATAAGCAAACCCCATACACTAATTTCAACTTCTTTATTATGGGTAACCTGGGACTTCGTGCAGGTATCAGAGTAACGTTCTCAATAGGACTTATAAGTGTTAAGCTCGATAACCTTGGTGCTATGATAGAGGTTGGTGTTTACTTAGACCTTTACGGCTTCTTCTATTTCCATTACGATTGGAATGGAGAGACCAATAAGCACAACGTTCAATCAGGCGGTGCCTTATATGCAGCAATAGGTCTTTACGTAGACTTAGACTTATTCGGCGGTGTTCTGCTTGATTTAGCATCATTCAGATTCCATCTTTACGAGGGAGAGCTGGAGCTGTGGAATTCAGGTAATGCAGATAATATAGTGTCCGTGGTAGATCCTGAGTTTTCACAAACTATTTACAATACAAAAACCGTTACCATAACTCCTTATAACCTCAGAATGCGCAAGGTGAACGTTCTTACGGGTGAAACAGTGGACGTTATTAAGGGATTGGAAAATTTTGCCGTTTCCTTGACTAACCCTAAATTCTCTTACGATAAAAGCACAGGCTCAATTACGGTAAATCCCGAGGATAGTGATATTGAGTTAAGCACACAGGCAAGATTTACTTATACGGGCAAAACCGCTTCGTTTACAAAAGAGCCTTTAACAGTTATTTTTAATTTAACCTGGAAAAAGACAGAGCCATCAATGCAGGTAGAATATTATGAACCGTTTACCATAATATACAAAGACGGTGAAAAATTCGGCTCTCCTGATGATAGCAGAACAAGATGGTTTATAGAGGGCTCAAAGCTTCCTGCACTTGAAAATTATGATGACCAAAAGCCGGGCTACGATTTCTTCGGCTGGCAAATAAGCTGTGCTGCTCTTCCTGAATATGACGGCAAAATGCTTCACGAGGTTAATTGCCTTGAGGGTGTAAAAATGCCGGATGTGCCAATCGGATTAACTCCGATATACGTTGAAAGAACAGACACACCTTTCACCATTACTCATTTAGTTGCGTCAGTAGATGACCCATCAGTTTATGAGGTTTATGAAGAGGTGAAGAAAACAGGTAAAACCGGTGACAGAATCGGACTTGAAGAGGTGTTGTCTAAGGAAGGCTTTACACACGATATTTCAAAATTCCCTGTTAACTTTACAGCAGAAATTGCTGATGGTATTATGTATACCGATTACGGCACTTATATTGCCGGTGACGGAAGCACAAATCTTTGCATTTATTACAACCGTGATGAATACAGAGTAACCTTCTATGCAAACAATCCTGATTATGAGTATTTCGGAGAAGACGAGATATCAGAAACCAAGATGCTTAGATTCGGTCAGGAATTACAAGTGCCTGATTACGCAGAGGTTGAAATTCCGGGCTACACGTTTAAGGGCTGGTCTTTAACAAAGGATGGCTCCTCAGGCATTATAGAATTACCGGAGACTATTTCTGTATCTGAAAATAAGTCAGTAGAGTATTACGCAATCTGGGAAGCAGACGAGGTTGAATTTGAAGTTAATTACTTTATTCAGAATTCGGACGGAACGTTCAGTAAGGAGCCTTCATACACTGAAGTTCATACTGCTCCTGCAGGTACAAAAATTGACTACAGCATATTAGCGCCGCAGGATGAAAGCTTGTTTGAAAGCACGTGGTATTCACATTGCTCTGCTGCTGCAGTTGTAAATGATGAGCCTGTTAAATATGAAAAAGCTCATATAGATGCATTAGATTATATAAGCCTTTCTGTATATTACAAACGTAATTACACGCAGGTATGGTGGAATAACACTGAACTTGATTATCACTATGAAGGCGAAGAATTTACAATTCTGTCTGAAGCTGATAATGAAGAATTCAGAAAAGCAGGTTACACATTAACTGGTTGGGAATCTGTAGGTTACACTGATAACAAGATCTATAAACCAGGTGAAAAATATGTAATGGGTGAATTACCACTTTACTTCAAAGCAATTTATGAAGCAAATGATGATACAGCTTATGTTGTAAATCATATCCGTGAAGATATAGATGGTAGCTTTACTTCAGAGGAATGTGAAACAGAAACCGAAAAACTTGCAGGCACAAGTGATTCAACGGTAACACCTGAGGTAAAGGCGTATAAGGGCTACACCTCACCTGCAAAGCGCGCGGTAACAATTGCAGCTGACGGTACAACAGTTGTAAATTATCATTATTACAGAAACGAACACTATATAAAATTTGAATTGGATGGCGGTATTCTTCGTGGTACTTACACACCAAGTTATAAATACGGTGTTCCGTTCTATGTGTTTGAATATGAAGATAGTTTCTCACTCACAAAGACAGGTTATGTTTTAAAAGGTTTCTACTTAAAAGGCGATGAAACAAAAACTTTAATAGATACTGATTATTATATTTCGGGTGATGAAATTTACTCAGATGAAGATATTGTTTTTGTTGCTCTCTGGGAAGCAAAAGAATACAATTATAAAACTGAGTATTATCTTGAGCAATTAGATGGTACTTATGTACTCACTCAGACTGAAACAGGTAAAGCACCATTCGGTTCAACAGTAAATGCTGATGAAATTTCATTTACAGGCTTTACAGTCAATAAAAATGTAAGCGGTAGTGTAAGTAGCGGTTTAATTAATTCTGATAATAATCTTACATTGAAACTTTACTACACTAGAAATACTTACGATGCAAAATGGATGAGTTACGACGGTTCAACAGTTCTTGCTACTACAAAGGTTAAATTCGGTGATACAATTAAAGCACCTGCTACCTTTAATGCTGATAATACCCGTCCTGGTTATGCATTGACAGGTTGGCTTGATGTTGAATATGGTAAGATGTCAGCAGATGGTGCAACGCTCTATGCAAAAACAAGTGGTGTCTGGACTGCGGCAAATTATACAGTAGCATTTAATGGCAATGGTGCAACAAGTGGTACAATGCAGAGTCTCTCACTTACTTACGGACAGAGCAAGACACTCACATCAAATGCATTTAAAAAGACTGGTTACGTTTTCAACGGTTGGAATACAAAAGCAGATGGTACAGGTACAAAATATTCTGACCAGGAAGTAGTTTTAAATCTTGCAGTAAGCGGTACAGTAGTTCTTTATGCACAATGGACTGCAGGTAACAGTACATCATATAAAGTAGAACATTACTTTGAAGATTTAACTGGTAAATTTGTTATTGATAGTTCAAAAACACAGAACTTTACAGGTGTTACAAATTCAACTGTAAATGCTTCTGCAATAGAAATTGAAGGCTTTACCTTTGATAGCGACAATGCACTTAACGTTAAGTCTGCAACAGTAAATGCAGACGGCAGTACTGTATTAAAGCTTTACTACACAAGAAACAACTATAATCTTACGTTCGATTTTAGCAACTCTACTATTAAAACTATGGTAGATAAAAAAGAGGTTGACGAAGAAACCGGTGAAGAACACATTGTAGGTAAAGAGGTTGGTAACTTCTCATTCGAGCGTGTAACAGTTTCTCTTAAGCATGGTCAGTCAATTGCTGATGCAGTGGCGAGTGTAGCAATTCCGGAAGCGGCAGGCTACGTGTTCGAAAAATGGACACTTGAAAATGCGTCCTATGACGAATCAACTACCATGCCGATTGGCGGCTTGACGCTTTACGCAAACTGGAAGCCGATTGAAATTACCATTACGTTCTACTGTGGTAATAAGTATAGCGGCTATAGAGATGCAACAGGTACTACTGTAACAAAGACTTATAATTACGGTGATGAAATAAGCTTGCCTGAGCTCGATTTTGCTTATGCAAATCGTGTGATAGCAGGTTGGGTGTTCAACGATTGCGCCGGCGGTCCCGGTAACGCTCCCGTACACTGTGAATGGCCATTACAGTTAGTATATGGCAGATATGAATCCGGTTGGGGATTCTTTGATGAAAACAAGACTTCATTAGAAATGTCACCATACTGGAGCAAAGATTACACAGAAATTACTTTCAACGGTAACGGTGGCGCAGGTTCAATGGAAAAACAACTTATTGACCGTTATGCAGGTGGTATGCCAATATTCAAGAATAAATTTACCCGTGATGGATATGAATTTATTGGTTGGAATACCGTAGCAGATGGTTCAGGCGAGATGTATAACATTGATGGTTATTACTATCCTGTTGATGTATATGGTAAGAGTGAAGTGATTCTTTACGCACAGTGGGCAAAAGTTTCTGCTGAATAAAACAATTTCATCCCATACAAGTTACTGACTTGTATGGGATGTTTTTTAATAATGCAACATTTTATAAAAGTAAGGGTAAGCACTGAAAAATTGATTTAAAGTTGTTCTTGTGGATGAACCGGGGTCATTTATATAGAATGACGATGTTGTTAAAGTA
>CALAEU010000052.1 GCA_937891215.1 uncultured Clostridia bacterium | reverse complement strand
AAGAGATATAAATAGTCTTTAAGGAGGCAAAACCAATGTCTAAATCAAGAAAAGTTCTTGGGGCTCTTCTTGCTGTTGTGATGGTTCTCAGCGTTCTCAGCATTTCTGCTTTCGCTGTAGGCGGCACAAGCTATGAAGAGGATCCTTCAGCTTATTCACAACGCTGGTCACTTGGTACACCTAGTGGAGATGGCTCAACTTACACAGTTGAAGTTTTTCTTTCAACTGATTATCCTGTAGGTCCTGTTGCTTTCAGACTTGTAGGTGCAAATGTTCTCAGTGTTACTGGTGGTACAGAGTACTATAGCAACCCACTTACAACTGTGAGTGATACAGGTATGGTTCTTATGATTCCTAATACATCAGATACAGTTCCTGCTCACTCAGTTAATGGTCTTATTGCTACTGTTACTTACACAACAAGTAATGCAAATGGTGCTGTTACTCTCGAAAAATCAGCAAAAACTGCTGATTCGCCTAACGGTACACTAGTTGCAGCTCATTGTACTGCTGGTACAGTAAACGCTTCTGACTTTGTTCTAGGTCAATATACTTATGTTAATGGTGAACTTCTTAACGAAGGCACAACTCCACCACCTGCAACAGCTACTTTAACAGGTGTTAACGGCGGTTTCGTTGACGAAGCTCGTGGTTATGTTTATGGTGTTCCATTGAAGACTGCGAATCCGGCAACATATTTCTCAACAACTGGTTATGTTGAATTAGTTGATAATTCAAACGATGCTAAATATGGTACAGGTGACACACTCAACCTTTATACAGATAGTTCAAAAGGTACACTTGTAAAATCTTATAAGATAGTTATGTTTGGTGACTTGGATGGTAATGGCGATGCCGATGTTACAGACTTCGGTATTATGGAAAAACATGTTACAGCATCACTTCTTATAGAAGATCCAGTAGTAATGTTTGCTGCAGATGTTGATTCACCAGCAGAAAATGTTACAGCACAGAGTATTGATGTTACAGACTTCGGTACTATGGAAAAGCATGTTACAGCTGCACTTCTCTTATCGAGTAATGTAAGAGCTGCTTAACTATAAATATTAAAAAATTGGAGGAATTTTTGATGAAAAAAATTTCAAAGGTTCTTGCAGTTGTATTAGCACTTACAATGCTCGTTGCATCTAGTGTGCTTCCTGCTTCTGCAGTAGATCTTGAAAACGCAACACTTAAACTTTCATTCAAAGATGTTGATGGTCACACTATCACATCAGCGGCTGCAGGTTCAATGGTTGATGTTTATGTTTCTCTTAAAGTTGATGCTTATGTTCAACAAATGCAGTTTTATGTAAATTATAATTCAGAATATGTTGAGCATAGCCGTATTGATAGAGATGCATATGCTAAACCTTCTGCAAGAAACGCAGCTGAATGGTTAGGTGATTTTGGAAGTGATGATGAATTTGTAATTGATGAGGAATCTGAATATTACGAATTCGACCAGGCTCATGATCAAAATGAGTATTATCTTAACTGGGGTGCTGATACAACAGAAGCTGTTACACCTTATAATGCGGCTACAATGCCTACACCACCAGTAGCTACTACAAAACTTATTAAGGTTATTTATGCGACAAATTCATCTGTTCAGACACTTCTTGTTAATACAAAAGGCGAATTTTACGAAATGTTAAAAATCCGTTTTTCTGTAAACAAGGATATTGAAAAAATTGATAATTCAATTTTCTTCTTTGATGACCAGCTTGAAAAAGTTATTATTAACATTGATAGTGAGAATGTACCTTTTGCTAACTATGCTATTAATGCTATAAAACCACTTAATGTTTCTTTTGAATACGAAGGTGGCGTAACACCTCCTCCAGCAGGTGACCCAATCACAGTTGAAAACATTGATACTCAGGTTCAATGGCAGAATAGAGACGAGGGTCTTATGAGAATTGCTTATCGTGGTAACATCAGGAACTATGACCTTAACCTTGCTGATGGTTCACAAACAGAAATCGCTGACATTTCAGCAATGGGTGTTGTTTACTCAAAGAGCAATGCTGACCCAACAATTGGTGGAGCAAATTGTTCAGATGTTAAAGCATGGACAATTTACGACTTCACAAATGGTGGTTATTTCTTCCGCGCAGTAGTTGGTAGTGTTCCTTACAGTAATACCGATACTATTCACGCAAAAGCATATATTATTATTGATGGTCAAACTATTTACGCTTCAAGTGTAAAATCAATATCTGCTAAAGATGCTTATGATGCAGGTGTTAGAAATGGTATGACAGCGAAATAATTATGAAGAATAAATATATTTCACCAGAATTACAAATTCTCGAATTTGATATACACGATGTTTTAACTAACTCTTCAGTTGTTACAACACGACCATCAGGTGGCGTCAATATTGGCGGTACTGGTGGCGATGGCTACATCGATTTCGACGATATTCTGTGATAGATATATAATTGAAAGGAGAAATAACTCATGGTTAATTACACAAAACCAGAACTCGAAATTACAGAGTTCGAAATAGTTGATGTTCTTACTATCTCCATTCAAACTGACGGCCCAGATGCAGATTACGGCGACTGGTATTGATTGAGAAGTAGGGAGTTAACAAGTCCCTTTTATAAAACCTGCTACATTCGTGTAGCAGGTTTTCGTCTTTTCTTTGCTGCTCGGCAAGTTCTTTTATTCTTTAAGAGTATTGAAATGGGGAAGGGAATGTGTTAAAATAATTGAAAATTGAAAGTTGAAAATTAAGAAACGCTTCGCGTTTGATTGTAATAATTATCTGTAAATGAAACGAAAAAGTAATTGCAAAGGCGTACCTCTCTTCGAAGAGAGGGGGACCACCATTTCGTTATTTTGATTATTATAATACACTTACAAGCGAGATGTGAATTTAATATTATTGATAGTGTTCCTTGGGTGGTGGAGAGTTCTTCGCCACGAGGTAGTTAATAAAATTGTAGTAAGTCGATGAATAGATAAACTAAAGAAACTTGGTGATATTCTGAATAGGCATAAACCGTTACCGCTAAATGAAAAATTAAGAGAATATGCCAAAGAAATGCGAAAAAATCCGACAGATGAAGAAAAGAAAATCTGGTATGGATATTTAAGGCATTTAAAACCGAATTTTCATCGTCAAAGAATTATAGGAAATTATATAGTTGATTTTTATTGTCCGAAATTAAATCTTGTAATAGAAATAGATGGATGGCAGCACGAAGTATTAAATAAAGAATATGACGAAACAAGAACAAAATATCTTGAAAATCAAGGTTTTTATGTTCTAAGAATAGATAACGAAGATGTAAATTATGATTATAATTATGCAATTTTTAAAATCAGAGAAACTTGTCAAAAACAATCAGAAAAATATAAAATTGAATTCATAGATGAAACTTAAAAATGGTAATTTGTGGACTTACCGACCAACTGCACTCAAAATAAAAACTGCGTAGCGAAGAACTCTCCACCACGCTTACGCGCGGTCCCCCTCTCTTCGAAGAGAGGTACGCTTTAGCAATTGCTATTTTGTTTCATATAAAATTTATTGAATAATTTAGTAAATAATGTGTAAAAGGAACTCAAATATGAAATTATCCGTCGCCGACTTAATCGTAGAAATAAATCCAATATATGACTTACTTAAATCCCGACTTGGTCCGTATGTTTATGACGGAGAAAAAGAAGCGGATATAGTCATTCCATTAAGTGAACAGTTTTTTATAGACAGGCATAATGAACATCCTGAATTGACACTCGAGGAATGTGAATATCTTTACACTGGCTCTTGTTTTTACACAGAACTTATAAAATTTGATGGTGTACTTCTTCACGCATCAGCAGTACAATATGAGAATTTTGCTTATCTCTTTTCTGCAAATTCCGGTACAGGTAAATCCACACACACTCACTTGTGGTTAAAAAAATTCCCGACTGCAGAAATTCTTAATGACGATAAACCAGCTATAAGAAAAATTGGTGATAAATATTACGCGTTTGGTACTCCCTGGAGTGGCAAATTTGATGAAAGCATAAACACAAAAACAGAAATTGCGGGAATAACTTTTCTTTCCCGTGGTGAAACTAATGAAATCACAAGAGTATCTGGCAGTGATGTTATGTTTGATTTTATGAATCAGACTGTAAGACCTAATAAAAAAGAATATATGTTTTTCTTTATGGAAATTTTAGATAAAATTCTTTCTGATGTTCCTGTTTTCAAAATGAAATGTAACATTTCTGAAGAAGCAGTTCTTACATCTTATAACGCAATGAAAAGGAGTTAATTATGAAACTCAGTGAAAATTTTGTTTTGAAAAATATTGCAGGTGAAAATGTTGTAATGCCTGTTGGGGAAGCAGTCGGCAAAATCAATGGTATGATTAAACTCAACCCATCTGCAAAAATAATATGGGATGCACTTCAGGATAACAAAGATTTCGATGGCATTTTAGAAGAAATGAAAAAGAATTTCACTGGTGTTGATGATGTAACACTCAGAGATGATATAAACTATTTCTTAAATAAACTTCGTGAACACGAAATTTTAGTTGACTGATTATGAAAAATAAAGTAACTATGCAAGAGCTTCTTCCGTTTTTAGAAGAAGCTTTCGTGAATAATAAAACTTTTACAATTCCAATTACAGGTACAAGTATGCGTCCGCTTTTAATTTGTGGGCGTGATACTGTTACGCTAAAAAAATCCACCGACACTTTAAAAAAAGGCGATTTACCACTGTATAGAAGAAAAGATGGAACTTTCGTACTTCATAGAGTGGTTGGCTTCGATAAAAATAATAATTACATTATGTGTGGCGACAACCAGTTTTTAAAAGAATATAACATTGAACACGCTCAGATTATTGGTGTTGTCACAGAAATTACCCGAAACGGTAAAACATTCTCAGTTGATAACAAGAAATATCAGTTTTATGTAAAACTTGGACTTGCTCTCCTTAATGTCAGGTATCCGTATAAAAGGCTAAGATACTTTGTATCTAAAATTAAAAAATGATGGGTATTTATAAAGTGCTGAGTGCTGAGTGCAGAGCACAAGAAGTGCTGAATGCAAAGTGCTGAGTGCTGAGTTTCGGGACCTGCGG
>CALAEU010000051.1 GCA_937891215.1 uncultured Clostridia bacterium | reverse complement strand
ATCTGCTGACCCATAGCCATTCCCATCTGAAGACCAACCATGTCGCCCATCATACCGCCGCCGGCACTTCCGCCTGAGCCCATATTACCAAGACCTTCTGCAAATGCTTTCTGTACATCTGCTTGTACATAGTCTTTTTCTGTAATACCTTTTGCAGCCATAATTTCTGCTTCTGCAAAACCTGCCATTTTTGCAGCCTGTGCTTCCATTTGTGCTTTAATAAGTTCACGCTCTGCTTCACGTTTTGCTATTTCTGTTTCGGTTGTCTGGCGTTCGAGTTCAATTTCTCTAGAAGCCTCAACCATTTTTTTCTGGAATGAAATTGTATGTAATTCACGGATTTTCTTGAAGTTAGGGTCATTTTCAGGTAAAACAACTGTTGTCACATAAAACTCTGGAATTGTTAAACCATATTCTTCAAAACCAGGAATAAGTTTCTCACAAAGAGCACCTGAAAGTTCTTCAAGTCGTTCATCAATTTCAAGAATATCTATTTCACTTTGTTTTAAAGCAGAAGCAAGATTTGTTTTAACTGCTGTTGAAATAAGAGGCTTAAATGAATCAGCAAGACTTTTTGTAAAGCCTTCTCTGCTTGCTTCCCACGCGATACCCTTCATAGTACCAACTAATTTTACAAGAAGTTTACGAGAATCACTAACCTTAAGATTCATTTCACCAGAAGCACCAATTTCAAGTGGCACACCTGTAAGTGGGTCAATAAAACGAACTTTACTGTCTGTCCCCCATTTAAGAGCCATTTGTACAGTTTTGTTAATAAAGTAAACTTCGCAATGGAATGGTGACTTATCACCCGTTGCTTTATTAAGCGCCTTACCCAAAACAGGAATATTTTGTGTTTCGAGAGTATGACGACCGGGCCCGAATAAATCAAGTGCCTGACCATTCATAAAGAATATTGCTTCCTGACTTTCGTGAACTACGAGCTGACTCATATAGTTAAAGTCTTCGACAGGATGCTTCCAGATAAATGTACTGTTATCTCCCTCATATTTAATGATATCTACTATTTTTGACATATAAAAAACCTCCAATTTTTATTTTAAGTTTTTAATTATTTATTCATGGGTTTAACCCCAAGATTATTCTTTAGATTCTTAAATAATCCCTTGGTAAACCACAGTTTATACATTTTTTATTAAAGAAGCCTTTAAACTTACCACCGCAATGTTGACAAAGACCTCTCGCTCTGTATTGTGCCTGTTTGTTTAATTTTTCTTTAAGTTCTGATAGTTTTTTCTCTTTTTCCCTTTTTTCTGCAATTTCTTTCAGTCTTAGTTCTTCAATTCGTGTTTTGCAAAATCCTAATTGCTCGTCTGCATCTTTCCACCCAGAAATATCTTCAAGCAATTCTTTAGCAGTAATAAGACTCAGTGTATTATCCTGTTTGATTTTTTGTTTTGCTTCCAGAAGAGTAGCATTTTTACTTGCAACTTCTGCTTTTTCAAAACAATCTTCTGCTAAATCTCTTGAGTCATTAAAATCTTTAATTTCTAAAAACAAATAACCTGCCGCTTCGAGTGTTTTGGCATTCAAATCATTTGCCATCATAGAAACTGCTTTTTCATAAATATCTCTTTTACGATTTTCTTCGTTTCGCCTTATAATAATATCATTTTGCTCTTTTATATACTCTTTTAACTTTGTGTCTGCAAAACGCATAATTTTACTGTAATTATCATTATCATCAAAAGGAGTGTAAAAATCCTTTAAATTTTCGGGTTTTGAAACTTCAAGGTCAACTAAAAGTTTTCCTAAATATGCTCTGGCATTTTTGGGGTCTTTATTAAGTACAAGTTCAAAAAAGTCATCACCCTTTTGCCATTTTTTATCTTCAAGAAAAAGGAAACCACGTTCTAAAAGTGGAGTAACATCAGAATTTTCGCTATTTAAAACAATTGTTTCCGTTGCAGTTTTAACATTCAGTTTACCTACAACTCTTTCAATATTATCTAAGAGGTCGCCAAAAAATGTTACTTCGCCCATATCGAGTGCCTGCATATTTTTAAACTCTTTTGGCATATCGTAAGCGTCCATATTTTTAAAGCAAGGAATTAAAACTTTCGAGGAATCATCACCCATCATAGAAATAAAGCGGCTCCACTCGTTTTTAACCCAGACTGCATCGTAATACTCGAACTTTGTACCAATAGCGAGCATAATTTTAGCACTTGAAAGTGCAGAATAAATATATGGTTCGTAATCTGAACCCGCAACCTCACGAAGTGAGTCTCTTGCAAAAAATACACGGTAACCGTCTTTTATGAGTTTTGTGTAAATATCGTGTGCAATAAGACTATCTTCTGTACGAGCACCCGTTATATCGTCAGTTTCCTTATAACAAATAAAAATATCATAAGGTGCTTCGTTATGAGCAATTTTTAAAATCTGCTTCTGAATTTTGTCAATTGCCTTTGCTTCATTACGATAAACGCCTTTTGCAGAAATATCAGCATATTCACACGCTTGCTCAAAATCATCGTCATCCATAACAGATACAGGTAGAGTACGGTGGCACGTTGGAATTCTGCTACCGTCTCTATCTTCAACATATTCAATACCATATTTACAAAGCACTAACCCCCAATACGCTTCAGCCTCATCACGAAACTCCGCAATAATGCTTTCATAAATACCAGCAGCTTTATCAAATTCACTTTTCAAACGAAGATTATTAGCGCGTGTAAAAAGTGCTAATTTCTTTTCATCATCTAACCGGGGAACAGTTTGTTTCGTCCCACAATATTCACATTCACAAACGGTTGCATTTTCGAGAATTTCTAAATCGCCACCACACATTTTGCATTTAAAGATTGCCATAATTTCCCCTTATAACATATAATTATACATTATGTAATTATGAACTTTTTTTGTATATATTTCTATTCGCAAATAATACAAAATTCGACAAAAATTTTTGACAATGCACAATTCACAATGATAATGCAGAATTAAACTTTTATTTTCATTTATTCCTTATTCTTTGAAAGGTTATAGTTGTCAGTCGTCAGAAACTAGATATAGGTAAACAAGAGCTTCGCGAACATTATACGCGTTACACTCGATTGGTTTATTACAATGTAAAAATACTCCCACTACTGCGTTGTGTTTAGAATTAATTTAAAATGAAAGAAAGTAGTTTTTTCTATACTGTACCTCTCTTCGAAGAGAGGGGGACTATTCTTTTCATAAAATAGTTGATCGTATTAAGTTTTCAGGCGATAAATACATTTTGAATTATAAAAAATTAAATTGGAATGGTGGAGAGTTCTTCGCCTCGCGTTACCCTCTTTTATTGTAGTTAGTCGTTTTATTTATATATTATATTTTTTAATTTGTTTCTCCACCGACTAACTGCAAATTTTAAAACTACCTCGTGTCAAAGAACTCTCCACCACCCAAGGAACATTATAAATTTTATAAAGTTTTCTACTCGCTTGAAAGTGTATGAAAACAAGCAAAACAACGAAACGGCGGTCCCCCTCTCTTCGAAGAGAGGAGCACCGTCACATTTAATTCTTCATTTCATTTTAAGTTTTTCTTAAACCAAAATGATAAAACTTTTAATCTAAAACCTAACACCTAATCACTGTTTAAAGAACTCACAGAAAGCTCTGTAAGCCATATAAACGTCAAGTTTTGAAACTACCTCGTAAGGTGCGTGCATTGAAAGAACAGGAACACCTAAGTCAACAACATCTACATCTAGTGAAGCAACATATTTTGCAACTGTTCCGCCACCGCCTGCGTCAACTTTACCGAGTTCACCAATTTGCCATACAACATCTGCTTTGTCTAAGATAGCACGGATTTTTCCCATATATTCAGCACTTGCGTCACTTGTACCAGATTTACCGCGGGCACCTGTGTATTTGGTAATAACAACACCTTTGTTGATTTCTGAGCAGTTATTCTTTTCAAATACGTCACAGAAAGTCGGGTCAAGTGCAGAATTAACATCAGCAGAAAGACATTCGCTTTTTGCTAAAATATCATAGCCTTGTACACCTTCAATTTCACCTAATTTATAAATAAAGTTTTCAAGGTAATCTGAATTAAGACCTGTGTTACCGTCTGAACCAGTTTCTTCTTTATCGGCAAGAACTGTAACTGTTGTGTAGTTTGGTTTTTCTACCGCTAATGAAGCCATTACTGCAGGGTAAGCACATACTCTGTCATCGTGACCATAAGAACCAATCAAACTCCTGTCAAAACCAATATCTGATGCTTTAAATGCCGGTACTGCTTCAAGTTCTGCACTTAAAAAGTCTGCTTCAACAATACCGTATTTTTCATTTATAAGTTTCATAATATTGAGTTTTACAAGTTCACTGCCTTCACCATCTTTAAACGGACGACTACCAACTAAAATATTCAATTCTTCCCCTCTGATACCATCAGACAATGTTCTTTTGCCTTGTTCTGCACCCAAGTGTGGTAAAATATCTGTAATAACAAATTTAGGTTCGTTATCTTCTTCACCAAGGTTTATTTCAACAACAGTACCATCTTTTTTTACAACTACACCATGAAGTGCAAGTGGAATTGTAACCCATTGATATTTTTTAATACCGCCATAATAGTGAGTTTTGAAAAGTGCTAATTCATCTTTTTCATAAAGTGGGTTTGGCTTTAAGTCAAGACGAGGTGAATCTATATGTGCAGCAGAGATTTTAACACCTTCTTTTAATGACTTTTTACCCATTACTGTAAGAATAATTGATTTATTACGGTTTACATAATAAAACTTATCCCCTGCTTTATATTTTTTTGTTTCCACATTAGTGCTATATATCATTCGTCCGCTACCGCTTGATGCTTTTTTAGTCCACTTCTCTTCATCCGACATATTAGATGTTTGTTTTTTAATTACATCCAATCGCGCAACACAGTTTTCATACGCTTTGACCCTTGCTTGTATACTATTTGTGCTCATGCCATCTTCTAATTCCGCTGTATTATTCATAATAAACGAGTTATACTCATTTATATTATTAAAATTGGTGTAGAGAAAGTTTTTACCCTGCACACCTTGTTTAATTTCTCGCAACGCAGTAACATACCCTGTTCTTTCATCTTTAGAAAGTTGGTTAAAATATCCCATATTTTCAAGCGCGATCCAATCGTCAACATATGTATTAATGATATCGCTATGCTTTTTTGAGGTATCCGAATTCTGCCATTCATTGGAATTAAAAAATTCAATTGATTTTTTCAACTCATTAATATCAATATTTTTTATTCGCTCAATAATCTTTTCTTTTGCTTTTGAACGTAAGCTACTTAATTCAAAATTTCTTCTTTCTAATACGGAGCCTTCAA